>JAJYBQ010000140.1 GCA_021778935.1 Pseudomonadota bacterium
GCCTGCGCGTTGGCGTAGCCGATCGGCGCGCGCTGCGCGCTGCGCTCGGCCTCGATCAGATCGAGCACGCGGCCGCGGCCGGCCGCGTAGCGGATGCGCTGCAGGTCCGCCGCGGCCTTGGCGGCGTCGAGCGCGCGCCGTTCGGCGGCGGCGAAGGCGGCGTCGTCGTCGAGCGCGTGCAGGGTGTCGGCGACCTGTCCGAACGCGGCCAGCACGGTCTGGCGATACACCGCCAGCGCGGCGTGGAAGGCGTCCACCGCCGCGCGGCGCTGTGCCTGGAGCGCGCCGCCGTGGAAGATCGGCACGGTCAGGCCGCCCGCCAAGGTCCAGAAGATGCTGCGCGACGTGCCCAGCGTCGTCGCCGCCAGTGCTGCAGTGCCGATCGAGGCGGAAAGCGGGAAGCTCGGGTACATCTGCGCGGTGGCGATGCCGATGGCGGCACTGCGCGCATGCAGTTGTGCTTCGGCCGCCTGGATGTCCGGACGCTGCCGCACCAGCGTCGAGGGCAGGCTCACCGGCAGCCGGGCCGGCAGCGTGAATTCGTCGAGGTCGAAGCGTGGCGGGATCCATGCCGTGGGAGCGCGGCCCACCAGGACGGCGAGCGCATCCTGCGCCGTGCTGCACTGCGCGCGCAGCGGCGGCAGCGTGGCGCGGTCCTCGGCAAGCTGTGCTTGCGCGGCGAGTTCATCGCTGCGGTCGGCGCGTCCCGCCGCGCGCGCTTCCCGAACCAGCGCAAGATTTCTGCGGTCCTCGGCGACGATCTTCCGGGCCGCTTCGATCTGCCGCCGCAGCGAGGCGATCGCGAGCGCCCGCGTCGCCACGCTTCCCGTAACCGTCAGCCGCGCGGCGGCGAGCTGGTATTCCTGGGTGTCGGCGAGCGCCTGCTGCGCCTCGACGGTGCGCGCGGTGAGCCCGAAGGCGTCGGGCAGAAAACTGACGGTAGGCCCGATCTGATACAGATTGAAGATCGGCAGCCCCTGGCTTGCCGACGGCAGCAGTCCGAGCGCGAACGGCGGCCCCTTCTGTCGTTCCGCCGACGCCGCGAGGTCCACCTGCGGGTAGTAGCCGCCGCGGGCGACCGCCACCGCTTCCTGCGCCTGTGCCAGCGTCGCCCGCGCGATGGCGAGCGTGGGGCTGGCCGCGAGGGCTTCGCGCTCGACCCGGTCCAGTGCCGGATTGCGGAACGTCCGCCACCATTGCGCCGAGACCGGTCGGCCCTCGACGAGCCGCTGGATGGGTTCGCCCGCTCCCGGCGCGAGCCGGGATGCTGCCGACGGGGGGAGGAGGTGGTTCGTCGCCGGCGCGGTCGGCGGCACGAAGTCGGGACCGACGGTGCAGGCCGCCAACGGCAGGAGCGCGGCGAGGACGGCGGCGGTGAACGCCTGCCGGCGCGCGCGCGGCGGGCGCATCATCATGCGCGCTCCTTCGCGGGCTTGCCCGCGCGTGCCCGGCACGGCGCGACTGCGACGTCGCCTGCAACCATGCCACGGGCCCCCCGTTTCACGAGCGACCGGAACACATCCAGCCGCCGGCCGGAGGAGCGCGAACCAAGCAGCGCCGTCGCCGTTTCCGTTTTCACATTTCAATCCTACTGCAATGATTGAATCGATAGGGCGGCAACGGCCCGGATCACGTTGATCGGCCGCGGGGAATCCTGCGCAAGATCAACGATCGGACGCATGCCCTCGCGCGCGCCCGACGTTGCCCGCAGGGAGCCGGGCTCAGGGCTTCGGCACCATGCAATCCCAGATGTCGCCTTCCGGCGCAGTGTCCGGGCAGCGCATCATGTGCGCCGTGCGCACTTCCTTGCCGTCGCGGAATTCGACGGAAAAGTCGCGGTCCGGAATGTTCTGCAGGTCGAACGTCGAGTGGGCCGTGCACGGATGGTGGCGTCCGGCGGGTGCCGGTGTCAGGTCATACGCCACCGCGATTTTTCCGCCCTTGATCCAGAACCGGGGGTTCTTCGGCTCCTGGCCGCAGACGATCGGATCGACGACGATGACCACGACGCGCTCGCGACTGCGATAGGGGAATACCTGGTGTGCTCCGGGAACCTTCTCCGCGATGGGAATCGAGAGGAACTTCATCGTGGGTTTGTCCTTCGGAACGTCGGCAAGCGCAGATGCGGACAACATGGTCGCGGCGATCAAAAATCCCACCTTTTTCAACATCTTTTTCTCCGATGAGGGAAAGTCAAACCCACGCCACCGGGACCGGGACAGTGGGGCTCGACGACGATCCTAATCTCATCGCCATGAAAAAAACAGGACGTACCCCTGCTTTTCCGCAAGGAATGGCGCCGAGATGTCATGCGCCATCTCGGCGCCGTATCCGGAGATCGTTGCGAACTCCCCGGTCCGGGATCGGCGTATGCGGGCCATCAGTAGATGCGCGCGGCGCCCGGCGGCCGGGTTTTGAATCGCCGGTGGGTCCAAAGGTACTGGTCCGGCATCCGCAGCACCCAGCGCTCGATTTCGCGGTTCATGCGGGCGGTGTCTTCCTCGACGCTGGCGCCGGGGAAGTCTTCCCAGGGCGGTTCGACGTGCAGCACGTATCCGTCGGCCGTCTGCTCCGTCACGGTCATCACGACTTTCGCGCCGATCATGCGCGCGATGCGCGACACCATCGGCAGCGTGGCAGCATCGACGCCGAAGAACGGCACGAAGATCGAGTTGCCGTCGCCGGTGTCCATGTCCGGCAGGTAATAGAACGGCAGCCCGGATTGCATTGCGCGCAGCGCGGTGCGCAGTTCGGCGCCGCCGCGCGCGACCAGCAGGGGTTCGTTGAAGCGTGCGCGGCCGAACGCCAGCCAGCGGTCCCACACCGGATTGGATTGGCGCGCGTAGATCGACACCGCCTGGAATTCGAGGGCGATGCGGGCGCCGCCGGCGTCCAGACCGACGAAGTGCGGGGCGAGCATGAGCAAGGGGCGGTTTTCGGGCGCACGAAGGTGTTCCATCCCTTCGGCGCGGACGAAATTCCGGATCTCCTCGGCCGGTGCACGCCAGAGCATGCCGTGATCGAGCGCGCCGCGCGCGACCTTGCGGAACATTCGGCGCAGAATGGCCCTCCGCTCGGCCTCGCCCAGATCCGGAAAACAGGCACGCAGGTTGGCATCGGCGATGCGCCGCCGCCGAATCACGGCGAGCACGGCCAGATCGCCGATGCGGTCGGCAAGCCGCCGGCGCGCGGCGGCAGACCAGCGGGCGCTGCGCAGGATCAGCGCAACCCAGAGGTGGGCAAGGGCGGCGTTCATGGCAGGGGCAGTTCCACGCCCGCCGGCACCTTGTAGCGGTTGTAGCTCCACAGGTACTGCTCCGGGCAGCGGCGGATCAGTCGCTCCATTTCCCGGTTGATCGCCGCCGCATCCTGCGCCGGATTTCCCGTCAGCGTCTCCGCCAGGGGCTCCCAGCGCAGCCGGAATCCCGCCCCTCGCGGCCGCCGCAGCGCGACCACCGAGACGACGATCGCATCGTTCGCGAGCGCGAGGCGTGCCGGCAGCGTCATCGTGTACGCCGGGCGCCCGAAAAACGGCGCCCATACCCCTTCGCCGCGGGACGGCACCTGGTCGGGGAGCAGGCCTACGACCTGACGGTTGCGCAGTGCTCGCAGCATCAGCCGCACCCCGTGCAGATCGGCGGGGGCGAGCAGCAGGCCGCTACGCTTGCGCGCCAGCTCGAACAGCGGCTGCAGCGCGGCCTTGCGCGGTACTCGATAGAGCGCCAGCATCGGCCGCCGCCGCCCGGCCGGGCTCCACATGTAGCTTTGGGCGATCGCCTCGAAGCAGCCCAGGTGCGGGGTGAGCATGAGCACGGCGCGGTCCTGCGCCAGGATCGCCTCGATCACCTCGGGGTTCTCGGTCTCGATCCGCGCCAGCAGGTCTTCCCGCGGACGGGTCCAGACCCAGGCCGGTTCCAGCGCCTGCTTGCCGGCTTCCGCGATGGCCCGGGCCAGAGCCCGGTCCCGGTCCGGAAGATCGCGCGGCAGGTTCTCGCGCAGGCGGCGGCGATACCCCCGCGAAGTCCGATAGACGGCCCAGCCGAGCACGGCACCGAGCGCGTGCAGGACGCGCAGCGGCAGCAGGCCCAGGATCCGGAAGAGAAGCAGCATAGGGACGGGATGCTACCGGCATTCCTTTCGACGCCCGGGGTCGCGGGTTTGCGTTGCAACGAACGGATTTCCCCGCAAGGCTCCGTCAACATGCTCTGCGATGCCGTTATATACTCGCCGGACGGATCCGCTGGTTTAACGGTCAACTTGCAGGGCGGTCCGGGTCGGGGCCGGCATGTGCCGCCCGGCGGCGATTCCTGCTAAAGCGCCACCCGCCGTCCGGCGGTCATGGCGCCCCATGACCCGGAGACAAGGATTATGGCGGGCGACTACCTCTTCACCTCGGAGTCCGTATCCGAAGGCCACCCCGACAAGGTGGCCGACCAGATTTCGGACGCCGTTCTCGACGCGATCCTCGCCAAGGACGCGTCTGCGCGCGTCGCGGCGGAAACCCTGGTCACGACCGGCCTCGTGGTGCTCGCCGGCGAGATCTCCACCCATGCCACGATCGACTATCAGAGCATCGCGCGCGAAGTCGTCAAGCGCATCGGCTACGACAACAGCGACTACGGCATGGACTACAAAGGCTGCGGCGTCCTGGTCTGTTACGACCGTCAGAGTCCCGACATCGCGCAAGGCGTCGACGAAGGCAAAGGCCTGGATCTCGACCAGGGTGCCGGCGACCAGGGATTGATGTTCGGCTACGCCTGCGATGAAACGCAGGAATTCATGCCGGCGGCGATCCACTACGCCCATCGCCTGGTGGAACGCCAGGCGGACCTGCGCCGCGACGGCCGACTGTCGTGGTTGCGCCCGGATGCGAAGTCCCAGGTGACCCTGCGCTACGTCGACGGCAGGCCGCACTCGATCGACACGGTCGTCCTGTCGACCCAGCACGACCCCGACATCGCCCACGAAATGCTGTGCGAAGCGGTGATCGAGGAAGTCATCAAGCCGGTTCTGCCCAAGGAATGGATCCGCGACACGCGCTATCTGGTCAATCCCACCGGCCGGTTCGTCGTCGGCGGCCCGCACGGCGACTGCGGTCTGACCGGGCGCAAGATCATCGTCGACACCTATGGCGGTGCCTGCCCGCACGGCGGCGGCGCGTTTTCCGGCAAGGATCCGACCAAGGTCGACCGTTCCGCCGCCTATGCCGCGCGCTACGTTGCCAAGAACGTCGTCGCCGCCGGGTTGGCGCGGCGTTGCCAAGTCCAGGTGAGCTACGCCATCGGCTACTCCAAGCCCATCAACATCACTGTGGACACCGCGGGAACCGGCGCGATCGCGGACGCGGCGATCGCCGCATTGGTGCAAGAGCATTTCGATCTGCGGCCCAAAGGCATCCTGCAAATGCTCGACCTGCGGCGTCCGGTGTATGAAAAGAGTGCGGCCTACGGCCACTTCGGCCGAGACGAGCCGGGCTTCAGTTGGGAGCGGACCGACCGCGCACTTGTCCTGCGCGACGCCGCGGGGCTCAAGGCGGCCGCGTGAGGCGTGACTGATGTTCGGCTGAGACGCCGCGACGGGTTGCGGAAATCGTGGGGTTCAGGCGCCGACGGCATGCGATCGGCGCCTGGAAATCCCCGCTAAGCTTGGTATCCCGGCCGGGGAATGGTCCCCCTCGCCGGCCTTCCATGCTGAAGAAAATCTCCGTCGAGGATCTGCGCCCGGGCATGTTCGTCCACGAGCTATGCGGTTCGTGGTGGGAGCACGCGCTGTGGCGCCGCCGCTTCGCCTGTCGGACACCGGAAGAGGTCGCCAAGGTGCGCGAAAGCGGGGTCCGGCAGATCCGGATCGACACCGAGCGCGGCGTTGATGTCGCGCCGGACGGTGCGCACCCGGTGGTGACGGCGGAACAGGCGCGGCGACAGGTCGATGCCCGGCTCGATCGGGCGGCGGTCGGGCCCCGGACCGTCCCGGAACCCAGGGTGGAGGTCGCGGAAGAACTGGCGGCAGCAAAGTCCCTGCTGACCCGGTCCCGCTCAGGCATGTCCCGGCTGTTTGCCGAGGCGCGGTCCGGAACCGCGATCGACATGGATCTTGCCGAAGAAGTCGCCGCCAAGGTGGCCGCGTCGGTGGTCCGGCACCCGGGTGCGCTGATCAGCCTGGCGCGCCTGCGCAGCGCCGACGATTACACGTACCTGCATTCGATTGCCGTCAGCGCGTCGATGGCGGTGCTGGCGCGGCAACTGGGCATGGACGAGGCGGACATCCGGAAGGCCGGACTGGCCGGACTGCTGCTCGACATCGGCAAGGCACGCATTGCGCCGCAGGTTCTGAACAAGCGCGGCGCGTTGACCGAAGTTGAGTTCGCCGCGGTGCGTGCGCATGCCGTAGAGGGGTATGCCTTGCTCGGCGAAATGGGGATCACCGACCCCGATGTGCTCGACGTCTGCCTGCATCATCACGAGAAATTCGACGGCACCGGCTACCCGCATGGGCTGAAGGGCGACGAGATCGGCCAGATGGCGCGCATGGCGGCGGTTTGCGACACCTTTGACGCGCTTACCGCGCCGCGGCCGTATCGCCAATCCCTGGGAGTGGGGCCGGCGGATGCCGTGCGCAGCATGGCGGACTGGGCGCAGGAGCAATTCGACGAATCGGTGTTCCAGGCGTTCGTGAAGGCGGTCGGGGTGTACCCGATCGGCTCGATCGTGCGCCTTGC
>JAJYBQ010000141.1 GCA_021778935.1 Pseudomonadota bacterium
CCAGTCCGTACGACGGCTTCACCGTGACCGAGGCTTCGACGCCGCTCGTCGCCTCGGTGGCGCTCACCGAGAGCAGCCCGTCGGCATCGACCTGGAAGCGCACGCGCACGCGCGCCGCCCCGGCGGCCATCGGCGGCAGGCCGCGCAATTCGAAACGCGCCAGCGAGCGGCAATGATCGACCAGATCGCGCTCCCCCTGCACCACATGCAGCGCCAGCGCCCGTTGTCCGTCCTGGAAGGTGGTGAAGTCCTGGGCGCGCGCGGTGGGAATCGTCGAGTTGCGCGGAATGATGCGTTCCACCAGTCCACCCATCGTCTCGATGCCGAGCGACAGCGGGATCACGTCGAGCAGCAGCCAGTCGTCGCCGGGCGGCCGGTTGCCGGCCAGCAGATTGGCCTGCATCGCCGCGCCCAGCGCCACCACCTGGTCCGGATCGATGCGGTCCAGCGGCGGCTGGCCGAACAACTCCTCGACCGCCTTGCGCAGGTGCGGCATACGGGTGGCGCCGCCGACCAGGACGACGCCCTGCACGTCCGCCACCCCGACCCCGGCATCGCGCAGGGTGCGCCGCGCCGCATCCACGGTCTTCTGGACCAGATGCTGGGTGATCCCGAAAAAGGTCTCGCGCCCGATGTTCAGGTTGACCCACCGGTGATCGGAAAGCCGCGCCTGGATGGTGGCGCGTTCGCGCGTCGACAACTGCTCCTTCGCCGCGCGCGCGCGCGCGGTGAGCAGCCGGATGTCCTCGGGGGCCAGCAGCGACAGATTGGCCTGTTCGAGGATCCAGCAATACAGACGGTGGTCGAAATCGTCGCCGCCCAGCGCACTGTCGCCGCCGGTCGCCAACACTTCGAACACGCCCTTGCTGAGCCGCAGGACCGACACGTCGAACGTGCCGCCGCCCAGGTCGTAGACGACGAACACGCCTTCGGCACCGCTGTCGAGCCCATAGGCGACCGCGGCCGCCGTCGGCTCGTTGAGCAGCCGCAGCACCGGGATGCCGGCAATCCGCGCCGCGTCGCGCGTCGCCTGCCGCTGGGCGTCGTCGAAGTACGCCGGAACCGTGATGACGGCGCCGGTCAGCGCTCCGCCCAGCGACCGTTCGGCCCGGTCACGCAACACCTGCAGAATGTCCGCCGAGACCTCGACCGGGCTCTTGACCCCGGCCGCGGTGCGCAGTTGCAGCATGCCGGGCGCGTCGACGAAATCGTAGGGCAGGTTCTCGATGTGGGCGATGTCGGCGTGGCCACGGCCCATCAAGCGCTTGGCCGAGGAAATCACGTTGCGCGGATCGTTCGCCTGCTGCCGTTGGGCGTCGATGCCGACCACCGGCGGCGCGTCGCCGCGATACCAGACGACCGAGGGCAGCAAGGCGTGGCCTTCTTCATCCGGCAACACCACCGCCGAGCCGCTGCGTACGGTCGCGACCAGCGAATTCGTCGTCCCGAGGTCGATGCCGACGGCCAGGCGGTGCTGGTGCGGTGCGGCGGACTGCCCCGGTTCGGCGATTTGCAAAAGAGCCATGATCAATCCGCGGTGTCCGCGGCCATTTTTTCGATGAATTTTTCGACGAACAGCAGGGCCCGCACACTGTCGGCGGCGGCGACATAGTCCGCTCGCTCGTCGATCTCGCCGGTGATGCGGGTCAGCAAGTCGGCGTGCGTGGCCTCCACCTCCTGGCGGAGCGCGCGCCGGGCCTCCGGATCCTTCGCGTCTTCCCAGCTTTCACGCCAGCGCATCTGCAACGCGAGAAATTCCGCCGGGACGCGCCGCGACGACTCGAGGCCGTCGGCAAGGGCGCCGTGCATCCGGCACAGATACGCCGCGCGCGCGCTGTCGGACTTCAGGATCCGGTAGGCCTCGTTGGCATGGCTCGCCATCTGCATCGCCACGCGCTGCTGCGCCGCACCCGAAGCCGCATGCCGGTCGGGGTGCACCTGAACGAGCACCTCCCGATAGGCCGCGGCAAGACGCTGCGAATCGAGCGCAAAACGGGGCGCGAGGCCGAAAAGGGCAAAATATTCCGGAAGCTGGGACACGAGGCAGACATCGCCCGGACCCCGCGGAACGCGGGATCCGGAACGCATTTCAGACCCGGAACGACTCGCCGCAACCGCAGCGGTCCTTCTCGTTGGGATTATTGAACCGGAAGCCCTCGTTCAGACCCTCGCGCACGTAATCGAGCTCGGTGCCGTCGAGGTAGGCGAGACTGCGCGGATCGACCAGGACCCGGACACCGTTGGTTTCGAACTGGACGTCCTGCGGATCGGCCGCGTCGGCGAACTCGAGCTTGTACGCCATGCCGGAACAACCGGTGGTCTGCACCGCGAGCCGCACGCCGACGCCCTTGCCGCGCCGCTGGATATACGCCGCGACGTGGCGGGCGGCGCGCTCCGTGAGAGTGACTGCCATCGGCCTGCCCCTTTTACGCCGCCGCCGAAAGCGCGGATGCCGCGGGCTCTTCCGTGCCGCCGCGTTTGCTGCGGTAGTCTTCGATCGCAGCCTTGATCGCGTCTTCGGCGAGGATCGAACAGTGGATCTTCACCGGCGGCAGGGCGAGTTCCTCGGCGATGGCGGTGTTGCGGATCTCCATCGCCTGATCGAGCGTCTTGCCCTTGACCCACTCGGTGACCAGCGAACTCGAAGCGATCGCCGAGCCGCAACCGTAGGTCTTGAAGCGCGCGTCCTCGATCACCCCATCCTCGTTGACGCGAATCTGCAGTTTCATCACGTCGCCGCAGGCCGGCGCCCCCACCATCCCGGTCCCCACCGCCTGGTCGTCCTTGTCGAAGGAACCGACATTGCGCGGATTCTCGTAATGATCGATGACTTTCTCGCTGTACGACATTTCCTATGCCTCCCGCCCGATGATTGGCGTCTTGACGAATGCACTGGCTCCGCCCTTCTCCCCTCCCCCGCCCATCCGGCACAGGGAAACGGGATCCGGATCACGGGCCGCGCCCATTATCCGGAATCTTCTCAGTGCGCCGCCCACTGCACCGCATTGAGATCGATTCCATCCTGATGCATCTCCCACAACGGCGACATCGCCCGAAGCTTAGCAACCTTATCGGCGACCAGCCGCACCGCATAATCGATTTCCTCGATCGTCGTGAAGCGACCGACGGTGAACCGGATCGAACTGTGCGCCAGTTCGTCGCTCCGCCCCAGGGCCCGCAACACGTAGGACGGCTCCAGGCTCGCCGACGTGCACGCCGACCCGGACGACACCGCCAGGTCCTTGACCGCCATGATCAGCGACTCGCCCTCCACGAAATTGAAGCTGACGTTGAGGTTGTGCGCCACCCGCCGCTCGGCGTCGCCGTTGAGGTAGACCTCCTCGATGCCCTGCAGGCCCGTCCACAGGCGGTCGCGCAGCACCCGCATCCGTTCGATTTCGGCGCCCATCTCTTCGCCCGCGATGCGAAACGCCTCGCCCATCCCGACGATCTGATGCGTCGCCAGCGTTCCCGAGCGCAATCCCCGCTCGTGCCCGCCGCCGTGCATCTGCGCCTCGAGCCGCGCCCGCGGCTTGCGCCGGACGTAGAGCGCGCCGATCCCCTTGGGCCCGTAGGTCTTGTGCGCGGAAAACGACATCAGGTCGACCGGCAGCGCGCCAAGATCGATCGCCAGCTTTCCGGTGGCCTGCGCGGCATCGACGTGCAGCATCACGCCGCGCTCGCGGCAGATCCGCCCGATCGCCTCGATGTCCTGGATCACGCCGATTTCATTATTGACGAACATGACCGACGCCAGGATGGTGTCGGCCCGCAGGCTCGCCGCGAACGCATCGAGGTCGATCAGCCCGTCGTCGCCGACGTCGAGATAGGTGACCTCGAACCCCTCGCGCTCCAGTTCGCGCATCGAGTCGAGCGTCGCCTTGTGCTCGGTCTTCACCGTGACGAGGTGCCGGCCCTTGTCGCGATAGAAGTGCGCGGCGCCCTTGAGCGCGAGATTGATCGATTCGGTCGCCCCGGAAGTCCAGATGATCTCCCGCGGATCGGCGTTGACCAGTTCGGCCACCTGTCCGCGCGCGGCTTCCACCGCCCGTTCAGCCTCCCATCCGAAGGCATGGCTACGCGACGCCGGATTGCCGAAATGCTCGCGCAGGTAGGGCAGCATACGGTCGACAACCCGGGGATCGATGGGGGTCGTGGCGGAGTAATCGAGATAGATGGGTAGTTTCATCGCAAGTCGAAGGAATCCGGAAAAAGGGTTACACCGTGGTGCTTTCGTCCGCCGTCGCCCGCGCGCCGCCGGTCGCCCAGCGGCCGCCGACCGGCATCGGCGCAACCGAGGCCGGGCGCGGCGCCGCATGCGCGTTCTGGTGCTGCTGCGCGACCAGATCGGCCAGCGAGACCGAATCCAGGTAGTCGATCATCTGTCGGTTGAGGTTGGTCCACAGCTCATGCGTCATGCAGCGCTGGTCGTTGTCGCAGTTGCCGCGGCCGCCGCACAGCGTCGCATCAAGGGGCTCGTCCACCGCGAAAATGATATCCGCGACCGAAATGTCTGCGGCCGACTTGCCCAGACGGTAGCCGCCACCCGGCCCCCGGGTGCTCTCGACCAGGCTGTGGCGCCGCAACTTCGCGAACAACTGCTCCAGGTAGGACAGCGAGATCGATTGGCGCTGGCTGATTCCCGCCAGCGTCACAGGCCCTTTGTGCTGGCGCATGCCCAGATCGATCATCGCCGTGACCGCAAAGCGCCCTTTGGTTGTCAGTCGCATGGTTTCTCTCCGCAACGGATAGACTGGAAAATGCTTCCTGAGACGTATTTCGTTCCGTCGGGCCACCCTGCAATTCCCGACAAAATCTATCGAGAATAATAGGGATCCCAAGCAAATAAGTCAACTTTCCGCCACCGCAAACCAGGCAATCCCCAAAAAACAACGCCGCCCCACGGGACGGCGTTGTCGGCGCTGCGCACACCGCTCAGGCTGCGGCGTACATCGTCGCCCGGCGACGGACGACCTCGATCAGCCCCTGGCACGCGTCCTCGACGTAATCGAGAACCGTATTGAAGCCCTCGCTGCCGCCGTAATACGGATCCGGCACCGTGGCCGCATCATGCTCGCCGGCGAAGCGCATCAGCAGGTGCAGCTTGTGCTTCTGCCCGCGCGGGCACTGCTGTTGCAGCAATGCGAGGTTTTCCCAGTCCATCGCGAGGATCAGGTCGAAGTCGTGGTAGTCGTCCAGACTCACCTGCCGCGCCCGCAGATCGCTGATATCGACGCCGCGGCGCTTGGCTGCCTGCTGGGCGCGGGCGTCCGGCGCCTCGCCGACGTGATAGGCATGGGTTCCCGCGGACTCGACGTGGACGCTCGCCTCGAGCCCCGCCTCCGCCACCAGTTTGCGGAACACGCCGTGCGCCGTGGGCGACCGGCAGATATTGCCCATACAGACGAAAAGGACCTTCGTCGTATGGGTCGCCGCCTTGGCCCCCGACTTGGTCGTGATCGAGTCTTGTTCCCGTACGGCAGTTCCGCCACCCGCGTTTTCCGTTCTCATCGTTCGCATCTTCGTTCCAACAATGTCGTCAGCTGTAAAAGACTTTTCCGCAAAAAGAAAGTTCACGTCCCGGAGAGCGCTTCTTCGTGATCGGGCCCGTCGGCGGAAACGAACGCCCGCTCCCGCAACCGGGCGAGGCGATCGCGCACCCGCGCCGCATCCTCGAAACGCAGGTCGCGGGCAAGATCCCGCATCTGCTTCTCCAGGCGCTTGATTTCGCGCCCCAGATCCCGTTCGTTCATGGCACCGTACGCCGGCTCCGTCTCGCCGGCAACCAGCGCACCCGCATCCGCGGTAACCGAATCCAGGATTCCATCGATCAATTCGCGCACTTCCTTGCGCACGCCCCGCGGCACGATGCCGTTGCGCGCGTTGAATTCGCTCTGCCGCAAACGCCGCCGTTCCGTTTCGTCCATGGCCCGACGCATCGAATCGGTGACCACATCGGCATAGAGGATCGCCGTGCCGTCGAGATTGCGCGCCGCGCGCCCGATCGTCTGAATGAGGGATCGCTCCGACCGCAGGAACCCCTCCTTGTCGGCGTCGAGGATCGCCACCAGACCGACCTCGGGAAGATCCAGCCCCTCCCGCAGCAGATTGATGCCGACCAGCACGTCGAATGCGCCGGTGCGCAGATCCCGGATGATCTCGACCCGCTCGACGGTGTCGACGTCCGAGTGCAGGTAGCGCACCCGCACGCCGTGCTCGCCCAGAAACCCGGTGAGATCCTCCGCCATGCGTTTGGTGAGCGTGGTGATCAACACCCGCTGCCCCCGCGCCACGCGCAGCGCGATCTCCGACAGCACGTCGTCGACCTGCGTGCGCGCCGGGCGCACCTCCAGACGCGGATCGACCAGCCCGGTCGGGCGGACCACCTGCTCGACCACCTGCGACGAGCGCCCCAGTTCGTATTCCCCGGGGGTCGCCGACACGAAAATGCACCGGCGCATCTTGCCCTCGAACTCATCGAAGCGCAACGGCCGATTGTCCAGGGCCGACGGCAGGCGAAACCCGTATTCGACCAGCGTCTGCTTGCGCGCGCGGTCGCCGCGGTACATCCCCCCCAGTTGCGGCACCGTGACGTGCGACTCGTCGATGAACAGCAGCGCATCCGGCGGCAGATAATCGACCAGCGTCGGCGGCGGCTCTCCCGGCGCGGCGCCGGACAG
>JAJYBQ010000142.1 GCA_021778935.1 Pseudomonadota bacterium
GCAGCGGATTCCGCCGGATCGGATCCGATCACGGTGAAATGCACCTTGGCGTGGGCGTAATCCGGCGTCAGATCCACGCCGCTGATCGTCACCATGCCGACGCGTGGATCGCGCACTTCCCGCGCGATCAACTCCGATAGATCGCGCTGGATCTGGTCGGCGACGCGCTGGCCACGGTTTGGGGATTTCACCATGAGTCGGTTCCTGGATCAGAGCGTCCGGGCAACCTCCTGCACCTCGAAGACCTCGAGCTGGTCGCCTTCCTTGATGTCGTCGTATCCCTTGAGCGAAAGACCGCATTCGAAACCGGCCTTGACTTCCCGCACGTCGTCCTTGAAGCGTTTGAGCGAATCGAGCTCGCCCGTCCAGATCACGACGTTGTCGCGCAACAGGCGGGCACTCGCAGTGCGCTTGATCAGGCCGTCGAGCACCATGCAACCGGCGACCGATCCCACCTTGGAGATCCGGAATACCTGTCGGATCTCCACCAGGCCGAGGACGTTTTCGCGCTTTTCCGGAGCCAGCATTCCACCCAGTGCCGCGCGCACGTCGTCAACCGCGTCATAGATGACGTTGTAGTAGCGGATATCGATACCGTTGCCCTCGGCCAGCTTGCGCGCCGACTGGTCGGCCCGCACATTGAAGCCGATGATGACCGCCTTGGAAGCCATTGCGAGGTTGACGTCGCTTTCGGTCACACCGCCCACCTGTGCATGGACCACCTGCACCTTGACTTCCATCGTCGAGAGCTTGGTGAGGGCATGCACCAGCGCTTCCTGGGAACCCTGCACGTCCGACTTGATGATCAACGCCAGAGTCTTGGCCTCGCCCTCGCCCATGCTCTCGAAAATGTTCTCGAGCTTGGCGGCCTGCTGTTTGGCAAGCTTGGTGTCGCGGAACTTGCCTTGGCGGAACAGGGCGATCTCACGTGCCTTGCGCTCGTCGCCGAGCACCATCAGCTCGTCGCCGGCCGCAGGCACGTCCGAAAGACCCTGGATTTCCACCGGGATCGACGGCCCCGCAAAGGGAATCGATTTTCCGCTTTCATCGAGCATCGCGCGCACGCGGCCGAAGCAGCTTCCGGCGAGGACGACATCACCACGCTTGAGCGTTCCCGACTGCACCAGCACCGAAGCCACCGGTCCCCGGCCCTTGTCCAGCCGGGACTCGATGATCAGACCCTTGGCTGGAGCTTCCTTCGGCGCCTGCAATTCCAGCACCTCGGCCTGGAGCAGGACGTTCTCGAGCAGATCGTCGATCCCAGCCCCCGTCTTGGCAGATACCGGAACGAAAGGCGAATCGCCGCCGTACTCCTCAGGCACAACCGAGTGCGCAACCAGCTCCTGCTTCACCCGCTCCGGGTTGGCTTCGGGCTTGTCGATCTTGTTGAGCGCGACGACGATCGGGACGCCCGCCGATTTCGCATGAGCGATCGCCTCTGCGGTCTGCGGCATCACGCCGTCGTCGGCCGCAACGACGAGAATGACGATGTCCGTCGCCTTCGCGCCGCGCGCCCGCATCGCCGTGAAGGCCTCATGGCCCGGCGTATCGAGGAAGGTGATGACGCCGCGCGGGGTCTCGACGTGATATGCACCGATGTGCTGCGTAATTCCGCCGGCTTCGCCGGCGGCAACCTTGGCGCGGCGAATGTAATCCAGTAACGACGTCTTGCCGTGGTCGACGTGCCCCATGACGGTGACTACGGGTGGGCGCGGCTCCATCGCCACGTGCGGCGCATTCGGCTCCTGCTCCGCGAGCAGCGCCTCCGGATCATCGAGCTTGGCAGCAAACGCCTTATGCCCCATCTCTTCGACGACGATCATCGCCGTCTCCTGATCCAGCACCTGGTTGATCGTGACCATCTGGCCGAGCTTCATCAGCAGCTTGATCACCTCGGACGCCTTGACCGCCATCTTGTGCGCCAAGTCCGCAACCGTGATGGTTTCAGGCACCGACACCTCGCGCACGATGGCTTCCGGCGCGGCGAACTGATTCTTTTCCCGCTCATCCTGCCGGCGGTGCCCCTTTGGCGCGCGCCAGGAAGCGCCCGCCCCGGGTCCAGCCGAATCGCCACGGGTCTTGATCTGCCGACGACGCGCTGCGTCCTCGGACCAACTCGATGCAAGCTTGGCGGACTTGACTTCCTTGGCTCCGGTCGTCGGCGGCGTCTTCTTGTCGTCCTTGCGCTCGCCAGCAGGCTTCACGGCCGCGCCGGTCTTGGCCGGCACGGCTGCCGCCGCGGGCTTGTGCAACGTTCCTTCGGCCGCGGGAGCCCGCAGTACCTTCTTGGGCGCCGCCATCATGTTCTTGATCGCTGCGACCTCCTCCTCCACCGCCCGGCGCGCGCGTTCCTGCTCCAACTGCGCAAGCCGCGCCTGTTCCACGGCGTGAGCCTGTGCCACGGCTGCCGCATCGCGCTCGGCCTGCGCGCGCTCCAGCTGCACCTGACCTTCGGCGGCCTGTGACTCCGACACCTCGCGCGCGGCCTGCTCGCGCCGTTGCGCCTCCTCGAGTTCGCGCTGTGCGCGTTCGGCGCGCTCGCGCGCCTCTTCCATCTGGCGGGCGATCAGTTCGGCCTGACGGCGCGCCTCCTCTTCGCGGCGTGCCTGTTCCGCCTCGTCGATGACGGAGGCGGGGGTCGCAGCCGACGCCGCCGCAACCGAATCGCCGTCGGATTCGTCGCGCTTGACGAACACGCGCTTCTTGCGAACCTCGACCTGGATCGTGCGTGCCTTGCCCGTCGCGTCCGCCTGCTTGATCGCCGAAGTTGAGCGGCGGGTGAGGGTGATCTTTCGCTTGCCGGCATCCTGGCTGCCACCGTGGGCCTTGCGCAACGCGTCGAGCAGACGCGCCTTGTCGTCCTCCGACAATTCGTCGGTTTCCACGTGCTTGTCCACGCCGGCGGAGCGCAACTGCTCCAACAGCACCGACGGCGGAAGCTTCAGTTCCGTTGCGAATTGAGCGACTGTGTTGCTGGCCATCCTGTGTCAGACCCCTTTTCCCGAAATCACTCGAACCAGTGCGCGCGCGCCGCCAAGATCAAGGCGCTGGCCCGTGCCGGTTCGATCCCGGCCATGTCCACCAGTTCATCGACACCCAGGTCCCCAAGCTCGTCGCGCGTGCGGATACCCGCCGCCGCGAGCTTGATCGCCAGTTCTGCATCCACGCCATCGAGTTCGAGCAGACTCTTGTCCGCCTTGTCGAGCGTTTCCTCGCGCCGGATCGCCTCGGTCAACACGGAATTGCGTGCCCGGGTGCGCAGTTCCTCGACGGTGTCCGGGTCGAAGGCTTCGATCTCCAGCAACTCATTGACCGGCACGTAGGCGATCTCCTCGACGCTCGCGAATCCCTCGCCGATCAGAATGTCCGCAACCTCCTGGTCGACATCCAGGCTGGCGATAAACGCAGCGCGGATGTTTTCCTGCTCCTGCTGCTGTTTCTGGTCGGATTCCTCGGCCGTCATGATATTGATCTGCCAGCCGGTCAATTCCGACGCCAGCCGCACATTCTGGCCGCTGCGCCCGATCGCGATCGCGAGGTTGTCCTCGTCGACCACGACATCCATCGAGTGTTTGTCTTCGTCGACGACGATCGACGACACATTGGCCGGAGCCAGGGCGCCGATCACGAATTGCGCGGGGTCGTCCGACCACAGCACGATATCGACCCGCTCGCCGCCGAGCTCATTGGTAACCGCCTGGACGCGCGAGCCGCGCATGCCGACGCAGGTGCCGATCGGATCGATGCGACGATCATTGGTCCACACGGCAATCTTCGCGCGTACGCCCGGATCACGGGCCGCAGATTTGATCTGCAGCAGCCCCTGCTCGATCTCGGGAACCTCGAGCTCGAAAAGCTTCATCAGGAATTCGGGCGAAGTCCGTGTCAAAAGGACTTGCGGACCGCGCAGATTGCGGTCGATCTTCGCGACGTAAGCGCGTACTCGGTCGCCGATGCGCAGGTTCTCCTTCGGGATCATCTCGGAACGAGGCAGACGGCCCTCGATCTTGCCGATCTCGACGATCGCATCCCCCTTGTCCATGCGCTTGATGGTTCCATTTACGATGGAATCGTTGCGCGACAGAAACTCCGCCAGCAGTTGCTCACGCTCCGCATCGCGAATCTTCTGCAGAATCACCTGCTTCGTATCCTGTGCAAAGCGACGACCCAGATCCTGCCGCGGCAACGGCTCTTCGATGTACTCGTCGACCTCGATGTCGGGTATCTGCTCACGCGCATCGGTCAGAATGACCTGATGACCGGGCTCCTGAAGGCCGGCCTCATCCGGAACGACGAGCCAACGCCGGAACGCGTCGTACTCCCCGGTTTCCCGATCGACGGCAACCCGGATCTCCACGTCGTCCTCGGCAAACAGCCGCTTGGTCGCAGCGGCGAGCGCGGATTCGAGAGCGCCGAAAACGACGTCCTTCGGGACGTTCTTCTCGCGCGCCAACGCATCCACCAGCAACAGAATTTCTCGACTCATCGTGATCGCTCAACCCCAACGGAAACAGCCAGAACCCTATTTTTTCCCACGCGGACGCCCGCCACGCCGGGCTGGCCCCGGTGCAGGCGCCGGAAACTCCCACTCCGGAGCTAGGCGCGCCTTTTCGATCTCCGCCAACGCAAACTCGACCGTCTCTTCCTGCACTGCCGCGCTTCCCCCCGCCTTCCGCGAGCCGGCTACGCCGCGGCGCCCTCCACCCACCGGTAATGCACCCTCCGGAATCAGCGCCATGCGCACCCGCTCGGCCGCCCCGTCCGCCCCGGCGACGAGCCCAAGCAACCGCCCGCGGAAACGACGCTTTCCCGCCACCGGTTCGCGCAACTGCACCTTTGCGAGCGCACCAGCGAACCGCGCAAAATCGCGTCCGCTGCGCAGCGGCCGATCCAACCCGGGGGAAGACACCTCCAGCCGGTCGTAATCGACCCCTTCCACGGCAAAGAGGTGGCTCAAATGCCGGCTCACCCGCTCGCAATCGTCGACCGTGATGTGCAGGACGCCCGCCATATCGGCTCCGGCGGCACCCTCCTGCGGCTCGCGATCGATCGTCACCCGCAGCAAACCCCGACCGGCGCGTTCCACATCCACCAACTCGTACCCCAAGCCGGCCACGGTGCGCGCAAGCAACTCGGCATGGTCGGGCGCCAAAGCGCCGGGCCGCTGCCGAGCCGAAACTGCCGGAATCTGCGCAGCTTGCGATTCGGTTTGCACTACGGTCTCTTTCAAGGAAAAAAAAATGGGCCGTTGCTAGCCCATTCTCCTCATCCGCAAAAAACAGGCGGACGCCTCCTCCCGAAGGCCGGAAGCCGGCGCCGGGCGCCGCAACAAGCTCGGCAGGCATCGACCCTGCCGTCGGTTGGCATATCCAATTCGACAGCCGCCTATTGTATACCGAAGCGGCACAATCCGGCAGGCATTTTCGATACGCCTTGCCGAGCACGGCCGCCCCCCGGCTAGCCGCCGAATCCGCCTCCCCGGGGTTTCGTCCGCCGGAAATTTCCCCGGCCCACGCCGCCGCCACCACCGCCGCCGCCGCGCGGGCCGCGAATCGCCCCGCTCCCATGGCCGTTGGCGATGTAGCTGACGGTGCTGGTCATCGGATCCGGCTGGCGCGAACCCGTCGGACGCCCCCCCACCGCGGGCCGGCGCGACGGTCCTTTCATGCCCGGCAGCGCTCCTTGGGCAAAGTAATGCACGGTCGTCGCCATCGGATCCGGCTGGCGCCCTCCGCCCGGACGGCCGGCATTGCCCCGGGCACCGCCACTGTTGCCCGTGCGATTGCTGCGCTTGGCGCCGCCACCCGGCTTACCCCGCCCGGTCGGCCCCGCCCCCGACCGCATCTCGTTGATTCCGATCCCCAGATCGCTCAGCCAGGCCTCGACCCAGGCCGGCGACAGCTCCTGGTACCGCCCCCGGGAGAGCGTGCGCGGTAGCTGGACCGCGCCAAACCGGGTCCGGATCAGACGGCTGACCGTCAATCCGACCGCCTCGAATACCCGACGCACCTCGCGGTTACGACCCTCCTGGATGACCACGCGGAACCAGTGGTTTGCGCCCTGCCCGCCGGCATCCTCCAACCGGGAAAAGCGTGCCGGACCATCGTCCAGTTCCACGCCTTCGAGCAAGCGCGCGCGAATCTCCGGCGTCAGATCACCCAGGATGCGCACGGCATATTCCCGCTCGACCTCGAATCGCGGGTGCATCAAACGGTTCGCCAGATCCCCTGAGGTCGTCAGCACCAGCAGGCCTTCCGTATTGAAATCCAGCCGGCCGACAGCGACCCAGCGTCCGCCGGAATTCTTGGGCAATTTGTCGAAGACCGTTACCCGCGACTGCGGATCATCCTGCGACACGATCTCTCCGGCGGGCTTGTGATACAGCAGCACGCGCGGCAAACGCCCGGGCTGCTTTCGCATCAGCAGCTTGCCGTTGACCCGCACCTGATCGGTCGGCAGGACCCGCTGGCCGACGTGCGCCGGCTGGCCGTTGACCGACACCCGGCCGGCGACGATGAGTTCTTCCATATCGCGCCGCGACCCGATTCCCGCATCCGCCAGAACCTTGTGCAGCTTATCGGATTGGGCATTCAGCGCCTGCTTGGCCGCCCGCTTTCCGCGA
>JAJYBQ010000143.1 GCA_021778935.1 Pseudomonadota bacterium
GCATGATCCTGTTTTTTGTCTGGAAGGCGGTTCGCCCGTGACCCCTCGACCCCGGAACGATCCCGATGCAAGCAAGTAATTCCGATCCCGAAGCGCCTGCAGTCCCCGCCGCGACGCCGCCCGATTCCGGGGTGCCGACCCCCCGGATCGTCCTCCTGTTCCGCGGCATCGCCGCGGGAATCCAGGCCGTGCTGCAATCGCTCGGCTGGGCCGGCAAGGGACGCCACCTCGCGGTCGGCATCCTGATCGCCGCCTGGCTCGTCTCCGGCATCTATCGCGTCAACCCGAACCAGCAAGGCGTCGTTCTGCGCTTCGGCAAGTGGGTCCAAACCACCGAGCCGGGCCTGCACTACCATCTTCCCTTCCCGGTCGAAACCGTCCTCGAGCCGGCCGTCACCCAGGTCCATCAGCTGATCCTGGGGGTGATGAACCAGGCGCCCGCCGGCACACCGACGATCATCATCCCGCTGCCATCGATCGGCGGAGCGCCGGCGGTGGGGCTCTCGCAGACCGACGTGGCCTACCAGATGCTCACCGGTGACGAGAACGTGGTGCTGGCCAACTACACCGTCTTCTGGCGGATCAAGAGTGCCAAGGACTACCTCTTCAACATCCAGGATCCGGTCCAGACGGTGAGCCTGGCGGCGCAAAGCGCCATGCATCAGATCATCAGTCAGTATCCGATCCAGGCGGCGCTGTCGGACAAGCGCATGGAAATCGCCCAGAAGGCGCAGGATCTCACGCAGCAGATCCTCGACAGCTACCACGCCGGCATCTTCATCGTGCAGGTGCAGCTCCAGCGCGTCGACCCCCCGAGCGCGGTCATCGACGCGTTCAACGACGTGCAGCGCGCGAAGGCGGATCAGGTCCGCTCGCGCAACAATGCCGAGGCCTACGCCAACTCGATCCTGCCGCAGGCACGGGGCCAGGCGGTGCGGATCGTGCAGGACGCCGAGGCCTACCAGTCCCAGGTGGCCAACACCGCCCAAGGCGAGGCACAGCGCTTCCTCGCGGTATACAACGCCTATAAGCAGTCCAAGGATGTGACCGCCTGGCGCATGTATCTGGACAGCATGGATCAACTATTGAAAAAGTCGGGCAAGGTCATCATCGACTCCTCCGGCAAGGGGGTGGGGAGCGTCGTTCCGTACATGCCGCTGGCGCCCAGCCAGCTGCGCGGTGCCGGCGCGAGCCAGGCCGCACCGGCGGCGAGCAACGATTCGGGAGCGGGACAATGACCACATCTCCCATCCGGCGCGCGGCGTTGTGGACTGCAGCCGGTCTCGGCGCGCTGGCCTTTCTCTCGCTCTATACGGTGAACCAGACCGAGGAGGCGCTGGTGGTGCGCCTGGGCAAGCCGGTGCGCGCGGTGCATAGCCCCGGCCTGCACTGGAAGATGCCGCTGATCGACTCCGTCGTGTACTACGACGCGCGCCTGCTCCATCTCGAGCCGCCCCTCGAACAGGTCATCCTCGGCGACCAGAAGCGCCTGCTGGTACAGGTGTATGCGCGCTATCGGATTACCGACCCGCTGCTCTATTACCAATCGGTGCAGACCATCACCCAGGGCCAAGCGCAGCTCTCGCAGATCATCAGTTCGGCGGCACGGCGCGCGCTCGGTCAGGTACCCCTCACGTCTCTGCTCACCCCGGACCGGATCAAGGCAACGACGGCGATCCTGACCGAGTCGGCGGCGCGCTGCCGCACGCTCGGCGTGACCGTAAGCGATGTGCGGCTACGGCGCGCCGACCTCCCGCCCGAAACCAGCCAAGCGATCTACGACCGCATGAAGTCCGAGCGCAACCGGATGGCCAAGGAACTGCGCGCGCAAGGCATTCAATGGCAACAGGAGATCGAGGCCAAGGCCGACCGCGAGCGCACGGTGATCCTCTCCGAAGCGCAGGAACAGGCACTTGCCATTCGCGGCCAAGGCGACGCCCAGGCGACGCGCATCTACGCCCAGGCCTTTGGCAAGGATCCGGCGTTCTACAAGTTCTACCGGGCGTTGCGCACCTACCAAGGTTCGCTCGCGGATTCGGCACCGACGCTCATGCTGTCGCCGAACTCCGACCTGCTCCGGTATTTCGACCGGGGGTCGGCGAGCGCGCCGGCGCACGGGCACGAATCGCGGGCTGGCGCGCAATGACTTGACGCCGAATCGCTTCGCGTACACTCCGCGTTTTCATCGAAAGGATGCCTGTCATGAATCGTCTCGAACTCGCTGAAAAAATTGCCCAGGAACACGATCTGTCCCGCGCCCAGGCGGAGCGGATCCTGAAGACCGTGACCGACACGATCGTCGGCGTGGTCAAGAAGGGCGGCACGGTCGGCATCGTCGGGTTCGGCACGTTCAAGCAGACGTCCCGCGGCGCGCGCAAAGGCCGCAACCCTGCCACCGGCGAAGCGGTCAAGATCCCGGCGCGCAAGGTGCCGAAGTTCCTTGCCGGTGCCGGATTCAAGGACGCCGTCGATCCGAAGGCAGCGGCACGCCGGCGCGCAAAGTAACCTGCGGGCCCCATCCGGGGAGCGCGCGTCAGAAAATCGAAATCCCTCCCTGTCCCGCAGGCGGGACGAGGAGGGTTCCTCCCGCCGCAGGGATCCCCCCGAAGTCTTCCAGCGATCTCGGGCGCACGCCAAGATCGCGCCAGTTTTCGGGATGGCAGGAAAACAGCAGGATCTGGTGCCGGGTCGCCGCGTCGAACAGCACCCGCTTCATCCGCTCCATGCGCGCCGCGTCACTGTGTACCAGTGCGTCGTCGAGCATGATCAGCGTTGGACGCCCCGCCTCCTTGAGCAGGTCGGCATACGCCAGACGACTGATCACCCCCATCTGCTCACGCGCGCCGAAGCTCAGACGCGCAAACTCGTCCGAGCCCGCATCGGAATCGGCGCCTGGACGAATCAACAGGCGCGGCGCGAAGTCGTCCCCCAATTCGAGCACCGCCTGCGGGAACAACATCTGCACATAGCGGTCGAGATGGTGCTGCAGCGGCGCACGCAGCCGTTGCCTGAACGCGGCGCGCCGGGCATCCAGCAACTCCAGCAGGTGGTCGAGGGCCGCGGCGCGGCGGCGTAATGCCGCGGCATGCCGGGCGGCCTGCTCGTGCTCGCGCACGAGATCGGCATGGCGCTCGTCCAACCCCTGCGCGCCCAACGCCGCCAACTCGGACTCCAGCGTGCCAATCCGGAAGCGGCGCTCGCTCTGTGCCCGCTCCGCCGCCTCCGCGCTGTCCCGGAACCGCGCGGCATCCTGGGCGAGCAGTTCCGGGCGCGCGGCCTCGATCGCTTGCCGCAGCGCTTCGATTTTTCGGGCGAGCGCCGCGCGTTCGGCATTGACGTCGTGCCATTCGTCCTGCACCCGCTGGAGGCGCTCGGCGCGATCGGGCGCATCGCGCCGCGACCGCAACGCCCGGTGTTCCCGCTCGGCGGCGTCGAGTGCCGCTTGGGCATTGGCAGCCGCCAGTCCCGCCTGGTTCCATTGCATGGCAACGGCTTCGCGCTCGGCGCGCGCGTTCGCTTCGGCAGATGCTGCCTGTGCGGCCGACGGAAGATCCGCTGCGATCTCGGCGAGCGGCGGAAACGCGGCGAGAATCGATTCCTCCCGCCCGATGCGGACCGTCGATTCCTCCAGCGCGGCGCGCAGCGCGTCGATGCCTTTCGGCGCCAGCGCGCGCAACGTCGCCTCACGCATTGCGCATTCCGCCAGATGCGCGCGGTATTTTCGCTGACGGGACTCGGCGTCCTCCCACGACGCAACACCGAGCGCGCGCAGCGCCGCACCCTGACGCACCCGGAGCGCATCGAGTTCCGCACGCAGTTCCGCAAGGTCGGTTCCGCCAGGCGTGATTTCGATGCGGCCCACACCCGGCACCGCCACCACGGTCGACGTGACGATCAGCACCTCGCCCACCCCTCGGCACTCCGCGTCGTCGACCCGGATGCCGTGGCCGGGTTCGATGTCGTAGCGCACGCGCGTCGCAGCCACCGTATGGCGGATCTCGAGTTCGCGCAGCCGCGCATGCTGCTCGCGCAGCGATGCCCACTCGTCATCCCGCAACTCGGTCTCGGCGGCTTGTCGTCGCGCCGCCAACAACGCCGTCTGCTCGGCTTCGGCCGCGCGCAACGCGTCCTCCCCCCGGACGATCTGCGCACGCAATTCGTCGATGCGGCCCGCCACGGCGCGGCGCTGGTCCTCCTGGCGTGCAAGGTCCCGCGTCGCAGCCGCCGCGTCGGCGCGGGCCTGCGCCTGTTCGCGGCGCGCCTGCCAGGAGGAGACCGCCGCCTGTGCGGACTGCTGCGCGGCGCACGCCGCGTCGCACGCCGCCGCCCGCGCGGCCAATTCGCGCTCCTCCTGCGCGAAGGCTTCCAGGCGTTCCCGCAGCAGGGCCTGCCGTTTCCCGATTTGCTGCGCGGTTTCGTGCGCGGTGCGCAATTCGCGCTCGATGCGCTGCACGGCCTCCAGGTCGGCGATCGCCTCGCGCTCCCGGGCGCGCATTGCCACCCAGGGCTGGTCCGCCGCCTCGCGCTCGTACTCGGCGCGCAGCGCCGCGATCCGATCCACCTTGCCATGATACGAAGCCAGGGTCGCCTCGACCGTTTCGATCTCCCGCTGCAGCGCGTCCGCCCGCGCCAGTGCCTGCGCGTAGTCGCCCCGCGGTTCGCCGCGCGTTTCCGTGAGCAGGGCATTGCGTTCCGCAGCCACCCGCTCGCGCACCGCATCGCCGATGCCGCCTGCAACCGCGCCCAGGGCATCGCCGAGCGCGCGGTTGAGGTGGTCCGCGGCGTTGGATACCGGGTCGCCGATCTCCTGCGCCATCCCCTGCTCGATCCAGAGCAGTCCCGGAATGCCCCAATGCTTCGCATTGCTCTCGCCCCGGCCGGGAAATCCGAATCCCAGCATCGCCGCAAGATGGTCCTCGGCGTCCGCACCGTCGCGCTTGTGACCCTCGATGTCGAGTTCGCAGCGCTTCTGCTGCAAGAACCGCTTGCGCAGCCGCGCGGTGCGGCCGTCCCAGGTGAAATCGATTTCGACCGACGGCGACGCGGAAGAATCCCCCCAGGGCCGCAACGCCTCGACGCTTCCCGACCGATGGCGCTCGAAGAACGCAGCGCGGATTGCAGCGGCGATCGTGCTCTTGCCGGCTTCATTCGGCCCGACGAACAGGTTGAGACCGTCGTCGAAATCACCGATCTCGATGGGCGCGCGGAATTTGCGGAACTGCTCGATGCGCAGGCGGGTGATCTTCACCGCGCCGCTCCGGTCGGTGCGCGGATCTCGTCGAGCAGGCCGGCGAGCAAAGCGAGCGCATCGCGGGCGCGCTCGGCGCCGCCGGCGCCCGCTTCTTCGGCGCGCAGCGCGTCGATCACGTCGCCGACATAACCCTCCGCGCGTAAGCCGTGGATGTCCTCTGCCGTGGGCAGCAGGCGCAGGGCGTCCAGATCCGCGATCAGGCTGTGTGCTCGGGCACGCGCCGCAGCCAACGCCCGATCCAGCGTCAACCGGCCTGCCAGATCGATCTGCCCGCGCACGGCGAGCGCGACGACATCGTCGGGTTGCAGCGCCTCGAACTCCCGCGCCAACCCCTCGAGATCGCCGGCGACCCGCAATTCGCGCTCCAGCGTCCGCCAACGATATCTTCCGGTCGCCACCGGCCGGACCTGGGGTGACGCGCCGGAATGGGCAATCTCCACCACCAGCGCCTGCCCCGAATCGTTATTGCGGAAGCGATCGGTTTCCGGAGTTCCGCTGTACCAGGTGTGCGAGTCGATCTGCCGCGTGCCGTGCCAGTCGCCCAGCGCCAGATAGTCCAGCCGTGCCGCGGTCGCCCGCCCGGCGGCGATCGGGTTGGCCGAATCGATCCCGGGCGCGAGGATCCCCTGCACGCTGCCGTGCGCGATCCCGATGCGCGGCAGCCCCGGCGGCGTCACCGCACCATCGAACCACTCGGTGCAATCGCGGTACGTATGCCGGTGCGTCAACGGCGCCGGCAGAATCGCGACCCCGGGGGCCTTGAGCACCAGCGGCTCCGCGTGCAAGCAGACATGCACGTGGGACGGAATCGCCCCGAGTCGCCGGGCGCGCGTCCAGACCGACTCGGCGAGCCCCGCATCGTGGTTGCCGGGGATCAGGACCCAGGGGCCCTGGAATCCGTCCATGCTCTGGAAGAGCCGCAGCACCGTGCGATCGGACACACCTTGGGCATCGAATACGTCCCCCGCCACCAGCACCAGATCCGCGCATTCGCGGCGGGCCAGCTCGGCAATGCGCGCGACCGCACCGAAACGCGCTTCCGCGAGCAGCGCCGCCTCGTCGGCGTCGAATTGTCCGTAGCGCTTGCCGATCTGCCAATCCGCGGTGTGCACCAGCCTCAAGTCCGATCACCCACCAACCGCCGCACGGTCACATAAAACACCGGAATCAGAAACACTCCGAACATCAGAT
>JAJYBQ010000144.1 GCA_021778935.1 Pseudomonadota bacterium
GCCAGATCGGCCCGCTGTCGGGATTCCGCAGCAAGATGGGCCGGCCGTTCTCGGCGGTGTTGAAGCTTTCGCCGGAGTTCAAGCTGGAGTTCGATTTTGGCAACGCCAGTGACGGGGAAGACGGTGGTGCAGTCGATTTCACGGGATTGCCCCCCCTGGGGCCGTGCCCGAAATGCGGCGCAGGGGTATTCGAGCAGCCGATGGCCTACGTCTGTGAGAAATCGGTCGGGCCGGCGCGCAGTTGTGATTTCCGCTCGGGCCGCGTAATCCTGCAGCAGCCGATCGAGCCCGAGCAAATGCGCAAGCTGCTCACCCAGGGTCGCACCGACCTGTTGCGTGGCTTCGTGTCCAATCGTACCCGGCGCAAATTCGCGGCGTTTCTATTGACCAAGCCGGACGGCACGATCGGTTTCGAGTTCGAGCCGCGCGGCGCTGCGGCATCCGGGGGAAAGGATGCCGAGGGGGCCGCCGGGAAGCGGCCTGCGGCGCGGAAGACGGCGTCGCGCGCAAAGAAGGCCGCGGAGACGGCGGAATAGGCGCCAGGCGGTGCGCGGCGGCGTTCAGACCAGCGCCAACATCGAATCGGCCATTGCGATGGCGCGCAGCAGGGACTTGTTGAGGAGGTCGGGGTCGACTGGCGGCTTGGCCGTAACCGGGTCCGGCTCCTGCCCATCCGATTCCAGCGCAAGTACGGTCGCCAGGTACGGACCGAGTGGTCCATCGCGCCGGAGCAGGGCCGTTTTCGCCGGTTCCGGCAGATCGATCTCCCGGAGCAGCACATCGAGATCCTGACCGATGATCCGGTCCAGCAGCGTGAACGCGCCCACGATGAACGCTTCGTCTCCTTGGGCGGTCGAGCGGGTGGCGGCCAGCACCAGCGCTTCCATGCAGTGGGCGCGCACCAGGGACACGAAGATCAGCGGTGCGTTCTGGCCATCGCGATTGGAAATTGCGAGCAATAGGACCAGCCACTTGACCAGGCGGCCATACCCGATCGACGCCACCGCTTGGCGCAGCGAGGTCGCCGGCCCGCCACGACGGAATGCGGGGCTGTTCGCTAGGGTGAGTAGCATGTACGCCAACAGGGGTTCCGCCTCGAAAATTCGTTCTACCGCGCGCAGATCGGCATCGGTTTGCACCAGCCGTACCAGTTCGAGGATCGCCCGCTGTGATGGGGAAAACTCATGCCCCGTATCCGACGTCTTGGGACCCAGGGGCCATCCGACGACCGCATGCGCGCCGCCGCTCAAGGCCGCCGATGCCTGATCGAGCGATCCGGCATCCAGCGATAGCAGCGGTACCGGCAGCGCCGGGGTAGCGGCCCGAAGGTCCGCGCCATGCCCCATCACGTATTGGAAGAACTGCACGCACTCACGTTCCGGCAGCGTGCCATTTGTCCGGAGGACGTGGCGGACGCCTTGCCGTCGGGTCTCGAAACGGGCGCGCGTACGCTCCTCGTCCCCCAGTTCGCTGTCCGCAACCTCGATCAGGACGTTGCGCGGTGCGGTCCAGTGCGCCATTGCCGCGTCGTAACGGAAGCCTATCGGAGCGAGCAGGACGAGTCCGTGCGGGAACACGCCACTTTCGCCTTCGGTGAACCCGCGGACTACGCCGCTCATCAGTCCGGACAGCGGTGCCGCGTCGGCAGCGCCGCGCGCACGCATGGCGAGGCGCACGCCGACCGGACGTCGACCCTGGCCGACGAGCATCTGCCAGCGCATGGCGAGAGAGTCCAGGGCCAGCGGCGCCCCGGGGCCCGGATCGTCGCTCGGCGATGCGTCTTCCGATCTGGGAGGGAAATCAAACAAGGCGCTACTCCGTCTACTTTTCCGGCAGGATGCCCACTTTATCGGCGTGCTGGGCGAAAAAGTTGAAAAAGAAAACGGATTAGTCCGTACCAGTTAGTGCGATACTTCCGCGCGATTCCGAAGAAGCCGGGTCTCCGATCCATGTCCAAGTCCACCGCCAAGTCCACCGCCAAGTCCCTCGACAAGGCCGCTTCCAGCGGCCGCAAATCCCCTGCGAAAAAGGCCGCCGGTCCGGCGCGCAAGTCTGCCAAGACCGCGGCCCGCGTGTCCACCGCCCGCAAAGCGAAAATTGTGGTTCGCGATTCCGGAATTCATGGGCGGGGGATCTATGCCGCCCGCAAGATCCGCGCCGGCGAACGCATCATCGAATATCGGGGGGAGATCATTTCCTGGAAGGAGGCGGACCGCCGCCCGCCTTCGGATCCCGACGATCCGAGTCATACGTTCTTCTTTTCACTGTCGGACGGCAAGCGGGTGATCGATGGCTCGATCGGGGGAAATTCCTCGCGTTGGATCAATCACTCCTGTTCCCCGAACTGCGAAACGACGGAAACCGAATCCGGCCGTGTGTATGTCGAGGCGCTGCGCGACATTCGCGCAGGCGAGGAACTCGTCTACGACTATTGTCTGATCATTGACGAAAAGATCACGAAGAAGCTGAAGAAACAATATCGGTGCCTGTGCGGCGCGCCCGATTGCCGTGGGACGATGTTGGCGAAGAAAAAATAATCGCCGCAGGAGGCCTGTCGGGGTCGGCGCACCTGCCGAACCTCAGCGCTGCGGCGTGTTCTGCCGGCGCCCGAAGGGCCGGTCGTCCAGCGTCATCACTGCCCGGAACAGGGTGTGCGTGGCTTCCGCGACCACCAGCGCGAGCATTGCCGCGCATACCGTCCGGATCGCCACGCTACCCAGTTCCGTCACGGAGCCAACCTCCGGCCCGGCAATCCATTCATAGGTGATTGCCGCAGCCAGTGAGATCAGAATCCGAAAGCCCATGGTAGGCGCCCGTCATGCGAAACGTAGGGGACTCGTCCTACAGATCGGCATCGGCGCTGCCGACTTGAGGGCCTACTGCAGGCGGTTCAGCACGTCCAGGACCACGGTTGTTGACAGGATTTCGGGCAGCAGGTGCGGGTCGCCGGAGCGGTTGTAGACCACGTACATCGGTACGCCGCTGCGGGAAAATCGCGCCAGCTCCCGGGAGATCGCCTCGTTGCGCCGTGTCCAGTCCGCGCGCAGCAGCGCGACGTGATGCGCGCGCAGCGCCTGCTCGACCCGCGCGTCCCGCAGCACCAGGTGCTCATTGGCCTTGCAGCTGATGCACCATGCCGCGGTGAAATCGACGAACACCGGACGTCCCTGCGTCAATGCTTGCTGCTGCGCCTGCGGAGACCAGTCGGCCCAGCCGTCGGTGCTGGCCGCGTCGCGGACCGTGGGGGCGGACGACGGTTGCGGCGGCATGGCGGCAAAGGAAAGCGGCACCGCCAGTGCCCCGATTGCAGCGACGGCCGCGAGCCACCGGAATTGCGGGCTGCCTTGCTGCGCCCGGCCCAGCGCCCAGCCGAACAGGCCGAATCCGGCCAGCGCTGCCGCCATCTCGATGAGCCCGCCGGTGTCGACCTGTTGTGCAAGCACCCATAGCAGCCAGACGCACGTCAGGAACATCGGGACCGCCATGACGTGCTTGAAACGCGCCATCCATGCGCCGGGTCGTGGCAGCAGGCGCAGCAGAGGAGGGAAAAACGTCACGATCAAATAGGGCGTCGCCATGCCGGCGCCGAGCACGGCAAATACCATCAGCGCCGTCGCCGCCGGCTGGGTGGCGGCAAATCCGACGGCGGCACCCATGAACGGCCCCGTACAGGGCGATGCCACGAGCACTGCCAGCGCCCCCGTTGCAAAACTGGCGCGCGGACCATCCTCGTCCAATGCGCCCGCCAACCGGCTGTTTGCGAGGCGGGTGCCGAAGGAAAATTCAAACAGGCCGAGGAGGTTCAGTCCGATCAGGAAAAACAGTCCCGCCAACATGGCGATCATGCTCGGCGATTGCAACTGGAAGCCCCAGCCGATTTGCGCCCCGGCTGCTCGCAACCCCAGCAGCGCACCCGCCAGTCCGACGAAGGTCAGTACGGCGCCACCAGCGTACGCCAGTCCGTGGGCCCGCAGTCGGGAGGCCGATTCGGCGCGATGCCGAACCAGGCCGATCAGCTTGAGCGAAAGCACGGGGAACACGCAGGGCATCAGGTTCAGGAGCATGCCGCCTGCGAACGCACCCGCCAGTGCTACCAGCAGCGCCTGATTCGTCAGCGAGACGATCGGCGTAGTCGGCGCCGTTGCCGCAGGATTCGCAATGGGCGCGCCGCCTGCCGCAAGGTCTGCCGATTGCGCGGCTTCGGCCGCGTCGGCGCCGTAGGCGCTCGCCGCCGTCGTCTTCGCCACCGCCCTGGATGTCGGCGCCCCTGCAATCGCGACCGCAATTTCGGTTGCCGTGTTGCCGGACTCCAGGACTCCGCGCAAGGTGTGGAACGCCGGGTCGATCGGGGTCGTCGCGTCCAGATTCAGCCGCAGGATGCCGTTGGCGAAGTCGGGCCGCTGTCCTGTCGCCGCCTGGATCCGTCCGGGCTCGAGCGGGAAAAACCGAAGATTGTCCGGTATCGGGCCCGTACCAGCGAAGTTCAGGCGGATGCGCGTTCCATCCCATGCCGCGTGCAGGTCGGGAAGCGTCCGCGGTATCGGGATGCGGGCGCGCGTCGCTGCGAACTCCGTTGCGTCGGGGGTGGGCAGCAGCGAGGCCGCCGTGCGCACCGGTAGCGACACCTGGAGGTCCGCCCCGCCCGGAATGCAAATGTCGCTGCAGACCAGCCAATCGGCGTGCACGGCGAGGCGTACCATGGTGCCGGGCACGGCCGAGGGGGGGACCCGTATCGATACCGGCAGCAACACTTCGCCTTCATATCCGTAGTTCGCGAGATCTCCGACCTGCAGCAGGGTCGGAGCCGGCCACTGGATCGGCCCCGCCGTGTAGCCCGCGGGCAGGTGCCAGTGCAGGCGGGTGGGCAGGCCGGCATCGCCGGGCACCTTCCAATACGTGTGCCAGTGGGCTTCGTGCCGGAGCCGCACGCCCAGGGAGGCGGCCTGTCCGGGCACGACACCGTTGAATTCGGACACCAGTTCCGCCCGGACGTACCCGGCGTTTGGATCGAACCGGTCGCCTGGAATCGCCGCCTGTGCGGCGGCGCCCGCCGTGAGCCAGGTGAAGGCTAATATTGCATTAAGAAAGGTTCGTACCATACACAGCATCCGCTCTCCGGGATTGCAGCCCGACGCCTCTTCGAACGCGTGATTTCGGGCGAAGTTCCCCGGAACGCATCCCATGTCGCTTGGATAACAACGCTACAGGAACCCAATCGTGCGCACCCTCATTGTCGAAGATGACCCCACGCTCGGCGCCTCTACCGCACATGGCCTGGAGCTGGAAGGATTTGCCGTAGATTGGCGCACCGACGGCGCCAGCGCGGACGCCGCCTTGATCGCGCAGAAATACGACACCATCGTGCTGGACCTGGGCCTGCCGGGGATCCCCGGCGAGAGCCTCCTGCGCAGCTGGCGCGAGCGGTCCGACTATACGCCGGTCCTCGTGCTGACCGCGCGCGGTTTCGTGCTCGATCGGGTGCGGTTGCTGAATCTGGGTGCCGACGACTACCTGGTCAAGCCGTTTGATCTGCTCGAACTGGGGGCGCGGTTGCGCGCGTTGGCCCGACGCCACGGCGGCAAGGCGGAAGCCATGCTCGAGTACGGATCCCTGCTGCTTTCGCGCAGCGATCACGTTGCCATGTGGAAAGGGGGGCGCGTGGAGCTGACCAAGCGCGAGTACCGGATCCTCGATACCTTGCTGCGCAATCGCGGGCGAGTACTCACTCGCAAGCAGCTGGAGGAAGCCCTGTACGGATGGGGCGAAGAGATCGAGAGCAATGCCATCGAGGTGCATGTCCACAACCTGCGCCGCAAACTCGCTCGTGACCTGATCGAGACCGTTCGGGGAACTGGTTATCGCCTCAGCCCGAATGCGCAGTAGCAGCGAGGCGCTCCCGTCGGCCACACCCGGCTGGTCGCTGCGTCGCCGGCTGCTGGTGCTGACGGCGAGCGTCACCGCCATTGCCTGGCTGGTCGGCGGGACGGCGACGTTTTTCATCTCGCGCCACATCAGCAACGCGCTGTTCGATCATCGGTTGCGCGACATCGCGGAAGAGTTGCTGACGTTCGCCGACCACGAGATCACCGAACTACAGGCGGCCGGGGCGGGCATCGTCCACGTCGAAGGCGCACAGACGGTCGGGGCTCATTACCATTACCAGATCTGGACGCCCGAAGGCCAGTTGCTGCTGGTGAGCGTTCACACTGGGCGTTCGCCCTTTGCCCCGTTTCGTCGGACGGGGTTTTCCACCGGTCTCGTCCGGGGCGTGCGCAGCCGGATCATCGTGATCGCATCCGACGATGGCAGCAAGGTCCTCGAAATGGCGGAACCGCTGTCGGCGCGCTCCGTTTATCTCGTTCCCGACCTGCCGCTGCTCCTCATTCCGCTCCTGTTTTCGCTGGCGGGGCCGCTTTGGT
>JAJYBQ010000145.1 GCA_021778935.1 Pseudomonadota bacterium
GGACGGCGATGCCTTCTTGATTTCCGCGATCACGCCGGCACCCCCGGCGGCGACGCGGTGTTCGATCGCACCGGCGAAATCGCGCACGTCGCGCCGCCCCTCGGCGCGGTCGCGCAACGCGGACAATGGTTCGGCCGCGCGCGCCGTCGCAATTTCTTCCGCCTTCACGGCAAGGATTTTTTGCAGGATGTCGGACATATCGCTTTTCCCCCTGTCCCGCTTGCGGGAGCGGGGGAGTGAGGGTGGTTGCTAGGAGTTTGCGAATTCCTGCGTCACGGCAACGAACTCATCGAGCTTTCTGCGCGCCGCCCCGCTCGCCGTCGCGGCGCGCGCCATGGCGATTCCGTCAGCGATCGAGGTCACGGTGTCGGAGGCATAGAGCGCCAGGCCGGCGTTGAGGGCGACGATGTCCGCCGCGGGGCCCGGGACACCGTCGATCGCGGCGAGCAGCATCGCGCGCGATTCTTCCGGGTCCGCGACGCGCAGCCGGCGGCTCGACGTCATCGGGATGCCGAAATCCTCCGGGTGGATGTCGTATTCGCGTATTTCCCCGTCCTGGAGTTCCCCGACCATCGTCGCTGCGCCCAGGGATCCCTCGTCCATGCCGTCCCGGCCATGCACGACCAGCACATGGCGGCTCCCCAGACGTTGCAGGACGCGGACCTGGATTCCCACCAGGTCGGGGTGGAACACGCCCATCACCTGGTTTTCGGCTCCGGCGGGATTGGTGAGCGGCCCCAGGATATTGAAGATCGTGCGCACGCCCAGCTCCTTGCGCACCGGCGCCGCATGGCGCATCGCGGCATGGTGACCGGGGGCGAACATGAATCCGATGCCGGTGCGGTCCAGGCATGCCGCCACCTGGTCCGGCGCGAGGGTGATCCGGGCGCCCAGCGATTCGAGCACGTCGGCGCTGCCCGAACGCGAGGAAACGCTGCGGTTGCCATGCTTGGCGACGCGCGCACCGGCCGCCGCGGCGACGAACATCGCGGCGGTGGAAATATTGAAGGTGTGCGCGCCGTCGCCGCCGGTGCCCACGATGTCGACGAGACGGGTGCGGTCGACGACCGGAACCGGGGTTGCGAACTCCCGCATGATCTGGGCCGCCGCGGCGATCTCCCCGACGGTTTCCTTCTTCACGCGCAGGCCGACGAGCAGGGCCGCGATCTGCACCGGCGTGAGTTCGCCGCGCATCAATCGCCGCCACAGCGACAGCATCTCGTCGTGGAAGATTTCCCGGTGGTCGATGCAGCGGGCGATCGCTTCGCTGGGTGTGATGGACACGGTGCGCCTTCCCGTCAATGCTGGGTCAGGAAATTGCGCAGCATTTCATGCCCATGTTCCGTTGCGATCGACTCGGGGTGAAACTGCACGCCTTCGACCGCCAGCGTCTTATGCCGCAGCCCCATGATCTCGCCGTCGGCCGTCCAGGCGGTGATTTCCAGGCACTCCGGCAGGCTCTCCCGCTGCACCGCGAGGGAGTGATACCGGGTGGCAATGAGATGCTGCGGCAGTCCGGCAAAGACGCCGCCGTCGATGTGGTCGATGGGCGAGGTCTTGCCGTGCATGAGTTCCTTCGCGCGCACCACCTTGCCGCCGTAGGCCTGGCCGATCGCCTGGTGCCCGAGGCAGACGCCGAGCAGCGGAATGCGTCCGCCGAACCGCTCGATCACCCCCAGCGTGACCCCTGCTTCGTTGGGCGTGCAGGGGCCGGGAGAGAGGCAGATGCGATCGGGAGCGAGCGCCTCGATCTGGTCGAGCGAGATTTCGTCGTTGCGATATACGCGCACGTCTTCGCCCAGCTCCCCAAAGTACTGTACGAGGTTGTAGGTGAAGCTGTCGTAGTTGTCGATCATCAGCAGCATGCGGAATTCCTTGGCGAGCCCGTACTCAGGCGGAATTTCGGCCCGCGCACGATCCGGACGTGGCCACGGACGGGGGGACCGCGCGGGCCGGATGCCGGCCGGCGCCGAACCTCCCCGGGCCTAGCCCGAACTCGCTAGTGTAGTGCTTTGTAATCGTCGGCGCGAAAGGGCGGGATCCGTCAGTCGCCGCGTTTGGACAGGAGATCGCGGATCTCTTCCAGCAGCACCTCGCCGCGCGGCGGCGGCGGGGGTTCGGCGGGCGCCGCCTCGGGAGCCGGAGCCGGTCGCTTGAGCTTGTTGATGGTGCGCACCGCCAGGAAGATCGCCAGCGCGATGATCAGAAAGTCGAGGATCGTCTGTATGAAGTCGCCGTATTTCAGCAGCACCGGCGCTCCCTTGGGGTCGGTGCCGATGCGCAGCGCAAAGTCGGCGAAGTTCACGCCTCCCGTCAGCACGCCGACCACTGGCATGATCAGGTCACCCACCAGCGACGAGACGATTTTCCCGAATGCGCCGCCGACCACGACCCCGACCGCGAGGTCGATGACGTTGCCCCGCATGGCGAATTCCTTGAACTCCGATGCGATGCTCATGCTTCCCCTCGCAGATTTCGATCCCCGAGGAAACTGTACCTGATTTGCCGGCCTGCGCAACCGCGATGGAAAAAAGGCCGGAGCCGCGGTTGCGGCCCGGCCGGGAACTCCCCGGGCCGGGAACGATCGCCGACGGGGAGAGACACGCGCAAAACCTCGGACGTCGCCGCCTCGCGCGACGCGTTTCCGGAGATTCCATGCACGGAAGCAATGCCCTGCACCCAGTCAGAGCCAGGACTGGACGGTGTGGTTCTCCGTGACGAGGTCGACGAACCCGCCGTAATCGACGACGCGAACCCCGTCGGCGGTGCGGTCACGCAGCCCCCGCGCATCGAGATCCGGGCCGAGGGCGTGGACCGTCACCCGGTTTTCGAGTCCCGCCAGACGATCGGCGATGGCCGTGCCTTTCGTCGCGGCGATGACGCCGTCCTCGATCAGGAGGATCGCAGATCCGGGCTGCGCCATGCGCAGGCAGGTCTCCAGGCTGTTTCGTTCGAACGGCGAGCGATTGACGATGTGAAGCATGTCGGTTTCCTTGGGGTCAGAAGCTCAGGACGACGTCCTGCTGGGCCATCATTGCGCCGATCCGGGCCCCATCCAGGACTTCGACCGGGACGATCAGGTCGTCGGCGGTCAGCCCGCGTGCCCGCAGGGATTCGGCTTCGACATACAGTTTGGTGATGTCGTAGTCCTCGAGAGCCCGGAAGGTGTTCGAAAAATTCTTCAGTTCGATTCCGCCGGTCTGCTGCCCTTGGACGAGGGTGTACACGCCGTCGTCGGCGAAGACGAGGCTGACGTCCTGATCGAACGTCGCCGTGATCAGGACGACTTCCAGGGCTTCGAGAGCATAGATGGTCCCGTGCGGCGCCTTGCGGTTCACCAGCATGAATTTCTTGGGTGCGCTCATCGCGGTCTCCTTTGTTCAGTCGCCGAACACGACGAGACGGTCGGATTTCATGCCCGACTCCACCAGTTGCCCCAGGCCCGAGATGCGGAATCCCGGTGCCAGGATGTCGGCCTTGATGCCGCGGCGCAGCGCAGCGGCCACGCACACGACGAGATCGATCTTGTGCTCTTCGGCGAGTTTCGTCCAGCGGGTCGCGACGTTGCGCTCGTCCTGCGGCGGTTCGGTAAGCCGGTTCGCCGCGTTCACGCCGTCGTGGTAGAAGAACACGCGTTGGATGGTGTGTCCTTTCGCCAGCGCCGCCTTGGCGAACTGATAGGCGCTGTCGTTGGCCTGGTAGGTATACGGGCCGGCGTTGATGAGGATGCCGATCTGCATGGTAGGAATGCTCGCAATCGATGGTGGTGGAAAACCCGCCCCTCGCGGGGCGGGGCTTGCTGCGGTGGAGCCTAGAATTTCTTCCCCCAGGCGATGCCGAACATCCGCTCGGAAAGCCGGATGGTGTCCACGGCTCCGGTATCGCCGCCGAATGCGGGAGATGAGAACATCGAGGGGCCGCTCACCGCGTTTTGCGGCATGTAGGCCGCCATCAGGGTGATCTCGTTCGAATCATTGATGGTGTACGTCGCGCCGAGGGTGTAGGTGTCCTGCAATACCCCCGGCGCAAGGATGTTGAACGTCACGTTGCTGGCGGTAACGGGATTCTGGCTATGGTTGTACCCGGCCCGCAGCACCAGGTCGGCGCGCGCCTGGTACTCGACACCGAGCTTCCACACGTTGATGTCCTGCCAGCCGAATCCGGGACCGCCGTTGCTTCCCAGAAGGGCCGGGTTCGAACTCTGGTTGCCGACCGCCGGTACGTTGGCGTACTGGATGCGCTCGTAGTCGACCGCAAGGGTCCAATCCCGCAGGGGGTGCAACTGCATTCCCGCGCCGAAGTTCGCGGGAATGTCGAAGGCCCCGCTATTGGCAAAGAGGCCCGAGTAGTTGTGGAAATTGGTCATGCTCATCCGCGAGGCATAGGTCGCACCGACCGCGAGCATCGGCGATACCTCCCACAGGTAACCGATCCGAACCCCGACGCCGAAGGAATAGTTGTACCCCATGTCGGTGAGCGCGTTGGCGTTCGAGCTGATGTTGGAAAACGCGCCCAATCCGTCGGCCTTGAACCGCTGCTCGGCGAGCAATGGGGAAATCCCGATACTCTGGTTCGACGCGAATCGCCAGGAGGCGGTCGGCGCGACGATGAGCTGCTCGAGATCGACGCCGAGGCTGCCGGTCCCGCAGAGTGCGTTGCCGGCATAGGGGTGGCCGGCAGGGGTCGCGCAGGTGAAGTTTCCCTGCGGATAGTTGGTGTTCATGCCGCCGTTGGCGTAGACCGTCACGCCGAACGAGAGGTCCGGCCGGTACATGTGGTTGAAGCCGAACTCCGGGAGAAAGAACACGTTGGAATTGCTGCCCACCGAGCCGTCCATCATCGGGGCATACTGCCCCCCCGACCGCGTCGCCGACCGGTCGGGGCCGAAGTAGCTCATGCCGATATCCATCCGGTTGCCCACCCAGACCATCTGCGCCGGGTTGTTCGCGCCACCGAAGGTGTCGTCGGTGCTGGCGATGCTTGCACCGCCCATGCCCATGGCCTTCATCCCATAGCCATGGGAAAAATAGCCGTCAGTCGCGCGCGCCGCGAACGGCGCAAGCAATGCGGCTGTGGCAAGCGCTGCAGCCGCCTGGCGCCGCATCCGCGCCACCATCCCAGTTTCCGTCTCGTACATCGTCCATCTCCCTGTTGCCCGGATCTATGCCCGGTATCGATTTTTGCCGGATCCCTCGTTGGCGAGGTCACCCCGAATTTCATCCGGCCCTCTAAAACAACAGCGACGCCTACATCCCCGTCAAATGAACAGGCTGACGTCGGCCTTTTGCGCCGTCGGCAGGAAGCTCGTCGCGCCGCAATACTCCGCGATCTCCGGAATGAAGTCGTCGTGCGTGAAGCCGAACAGGTCCACGGTCATCTGGCAGCCAACCATCTTGACGTCGGTCTCGATGCAGACCTGGCGCAGGTCGGCGATGTCGGCAACTCCGTTGTTCTTGATCGTCTGCTTCATCAGGATCGTCGCCAGCGATTCAAACCCGGGAATGACCGCCTGCACCGCGTTGGGGATGTTCCAGTTGATGGCGCGGAACCACTTCGGTCCGAACGGCATCTTCATCGGCATGCCGGGGTTGCCGAGCGGACTCACCTTGAGGGTGGAAAGATCCTTGCGCAGCAGGTTGAGGCCGTAGAACGTGAAGAAGATCGTCACGTCCCAGCCGAGCGAGGCCGCCGTAGATGCGAGAATGAAGGGCGGATAGGCCCAGTCGAGCGTGCCTTTCGTGGCGATGATCGTCATCGAAGGCGGCTTCTTCTTCGGCAGCAGCGCGGCAATGCGCTCCTCGACCTTGCGGTCGATGAGTTCCTCGATGCGTCGCGCCAGGACCGGGTCGATCCCGTCCGGCAACTCCATGTTTCCCATGACGACCCCTTCAGTTCTTCAGGTAGAAGCAGTACTCGCTTCCCTGCGCCTCCTGAGACAGCAGGTCATGCCCGGTCGCCTCGGCAAATGCCTTCATGTCGGCCACCGATCCCGGATCGGTCGAAACGATCTTTAGGACTTGACCGGACTCCATTGAAGCGAGCGTCTTTTTGGTCTTGACGATCGGCATCGGGCACGCGAGCCCGCGTGCGTCGAGTTCCTTGTCGAAATTCATGAGGCACCTCCTTGCGTTGTCGTGCGATCACCATGTGATCGGTTCGTGATACCGCGCCCGCAGCAGCAGCCGCGGGTGTTGCGGGTCGTTGAAAAATCCGGAACGGCTGTGCAGCACGTTGGCGGACAGGATTCCCATGCCGGGGAGGAGGGTCAGCGTGAACCGCTGCGCCTCGGGCGCGGCAAGCACGGATTCGAGGGCCTGCACGGCCGCCCGCGTCATGGCGTCTTCGCGCCACCCGATGCTGGTCGTTCGTGCGGTGTAGCGCACGAAGAGCCG
>JAJYBQ010000146.1 GCA_021778935.1 Pseudomonadota bacterium
GCCGAAGCGCGCGGGCAGTTCCCGCGCATTCCAGATCTCCTGGGTGATGTGCGGTGCGACCGGATAGAGCACGCGCAGCAGGATGTGCAGGCCTTCTTCGATCGCGGCGGCGACCCCGGCATCACCGGCATCGCGCCCCTGCGTTTCCAGCAGGTTGAGCAGCTTCATCGCGCCCGACACCACGGTGTTGTACTGCAGGCGCTCGTAATCGTAGTTGACCTGCCGGAGCAGGGAGTGGACCTCGAAGCGGATCGCCGCGTCGCCGACCTCCCCGCTCGCGGCGGTGGGGCGGAGGGCGGCGGCCGAGGCCGTCCGCCAGCCATGGGCGAATGACCACAGCCGTCGCAGAAACCGGTGTGTCCCTTCCGCGCCCGCATCCGACCAGGCCGCGCTCTGGTCCGGCGGTCCGGCGAACATGACGAAGGCGCGTGCCGTGTCGGCGCCGAAGCGGGCGATGATGTCGCGCGGCTCGACCACGTTGTTCTTGCTTTTCGACATCTTCTCGATGCCGCCCAGCGTGACGGGCTGCCCGTCGGCGCGGGAGGTTGCCCCGATCGCGCGTCCGCGTTCATCGTGGCGCAGTTCCACTTCCGAGGGGTAGAACCAGCGCTTGCGACCGCCCTCTTCCTCGCGGTAGAAGCAGTCGTTGAGCAGCATCCCCTGGGTGAAGAGCCGGCGGAAGGGTTCGTCGAAATCGACGATCCCGAGGTCGCGCATGACCTTCGTCCAGAACCGCGCATACAGCAGGTGCAGCACCGCGTGCTCGATGCCGCCGATGTACTGATCCATCGGCATCCAGTAGCGCGCCCGCGGGTCGACCATGCCTGCGTCCGCGCCCGGGGAGCAGTAGCGCAGGAAATACCAGGACGAGTCCACGAAGGTGTCCATGGTGTCGGTTTCGCGCCGCGCCGGCTTGCCGCAGTGCGGGCAGGCGCAGCGCAGGAACTCCTCGCAGCGGTCCAGCGGGTTGCCGCTGCCGTCGGGGATCAGATCCTCGGGCAGCGTCACCGGAAGGTCCGCATCGGGTACCGGCACCGGGCCGCAGGATTCGCAGTGGATGATCGGAATCGGCGTGCCCCAGTAGCGCTGGCGGGAGATCCCCCAGTCGCGCAGGCGGTATTGGGTCTGCGTGCGCCCCAGTCCCCGGGCTTCCAGGTCGCGGGCGATGGCTTCGACCGCGGCCTGGTGGCCAAGACCGTCGTAACGGCCGGAGCGGATGCAGACGCCGGTTTCCTTGTCCGCGTACCACGCCTCCCAGGCGTCGGCGGAAAAGGTCTTTCCGGCAACATCGATGACCTGCCGGATCGGCAGGCCGTACTTGTGTGCAAAGGCGAAGTCGCGTTCGTCGTGGGCCGGCACGCCCATTACCGCACCCTCGCCGTAGCCCATCAGCACGTAGTTGCCGATCCAGACCGGGATCGATTCGCCCGAGAGCGGGTGGCGGACCGTGAAGCCCGTCGCCATGCCGCGCTTTTCCAGCGCCGCCAGGTCCGCTTCGGCGACGCCGCCTTGCCGGCACTCCTCGATGAACTCCGCCAGCCCCGGGTTGTCGCGCGCCAGGTGCTGGGCGAGCGGATGTTCCGCGGCGATCGCGACGAAGCTGACGCCCATGATGGTGTCGGCGCGCGTCGTGTACACCCGCAGCTGCGCGTCCTGTCCGTCGAGGCGGTATGGGAAGCCGAAATTGACACCGGTGCTGCGGCCGATCCAGTTTTCCTGCATCGCCCGCACCTGGTGGGGCCAACCCTCGAGCGCGGAGAGGCCGTCCAGCAGTTCGTCCGCATACTGCGTGATCGCCAGGTAGTAGCCGGGGATCTCGCGTTTCTCGACCAGGGCGCCGGAGCGCCAGCCGCGGCCCTCGATCACCTGCTCGTTGGCGAGCACGGTCTTGTCGACGGGATCCCAGTTCACCACCTGGGTCTTGCGATATGCGATGCCTTTTTCCAGCATGCGCAGGAACAGCCACTGGTTCCAGCGGTAGTACTCGGGCCGGCAGGTCGCCAGTTCGCGCGACCAATCGAATGCGAAGCCCAGCGGCTCCATCTGCGCCTTCATCTCGGCGATGTTCTGGTAGGTCCACGCCGCGGGCGCGATCTGCTTGTCGATCGCCGCATTTTCCGCCGGCAGGCCGAAGGCATCCCAGCCCATCGGCATCAGCACGTTGTACCCCCGCATGCGCAGGTGGCGCGCCATCACATCGTTGATGGTGTAGTTGCGCACGTGGCCCATGTGCAGCTTGCCGCTGGGGTAGGGCAGCATCGAGCAGGCGTAGAACTTGCCCTTGGGAAAGCGCGGATCGTTTTCGGTGGCGGTGTGGGCGTCGATGGTGCGCCAGTGCGCCTGAGCCTGGGCTTCGACGTCTTGGGGGGTGTACTTTTCTTGCATTGCGGAATTATAGGGGGGCGGCATCTCCCCCCGGAAAACCGGCGACGGGATCCGCGGACCGACTGCGCCCCGCTGCACGCCGGCCGGGTCGTTCGCCCGTGGCTCGGATCTTGCTTCATCTATTCCCGGGAAACGAGAAGGTCATTGGGCATACAAAGACTGATCAGACCCAGGATCGGATCGCGGATCGCCATTCGCGCAGCGGATGGCGTCTTGGGGTTTTCGTTTGCGATCGTTGCAGGAGCCGTCCGATGGCGGAAGAAGTGCGCAGCAATGCAGATTTCGAGGTCTCCGCGATCTACGAGATCGGCAAAATATTGAGCTCCTCGCTCGACCTTCCGAAGACTTTCCGGGAGGTATTGAACCTGCTGGTCGGGCACCTCCGAATCCGGCGCGGGATGGTCAGTCTGGTGCAGGAATCCGGGGAATTGCACCTTGTTGGTGCCGTCGGCATGTCGGCAAACGAAATCCTGCGTGGCCGATATCGCCCGGGCGAGGGTCTCACCGGACGAATCTTCTCCACCGCCATGGCCTGCGTGGTGCCGAATGTCGCGAAGGAGCCCCTGTTCCTGAACCGGACGGGCAGTCTGGACGAAATCGGGGAGGACGGCGACGTCGCGTTCGTCGGGGTGCCGATCAAGGCGGGGCGGGAGACGGTGGGGGTGCTTTCGATCATCCGCGCGCCCGACCGGCGCCGCCGGAGTTTCGAGCAGGACCGGCAGTTCCTCATGATGGTGGCGAACCTCATCGGCCAGACGGCGGTGCTCCACCGCACCGTGACGGCCGACCGCATCGACCTGTTGCGCGACCGCACCCGGTTGCAGAAGCAACTCAATGCGCCTCCGCGCGGGAAGATCGCCCTCGAAGATGTGATCGGCGTTTCACCGGTCATGCAAAAAGTGTTCGCGGAGGTCCATCAGGCGGCGCCCAGCCGCGCCACCGTGCTTCTTCGTGGGGAAAGCGGTACCGGGAAGGAGGCGATCGCGCGCGCCATTCACGTGCAAAGCGCCCGCAAGGGCCGGCCGTTCATCAAGGTGAACTGTTCTTCAATGCCGTCGGACTGGCGATCGAACGGCGGACAGGCGTGATGGTTTCGCCGATGATGAAGATGCATCACGAAGGATTCGGCCGCATGGTGCTGCTGGCCGGGCGGCTATGGCAACCGATCCGAGTACGTGCGAGGTCTCGTGCGTCGTGATCAGCGCAAGCACGCCGTGGACCGCCTTCGCGCATTGATTGCGGATGGTATTGCCTCTGGCACGCCGTCCGCCGACACGGAGGCGGACTGGGATGAACCAAGATCGCTTGAAGCCCGCGCGCTTGCGCCCCAGGGCTCGCGAGGATCACCGAAACGGGTTCCGCACCTCGAGGCGCCCCTCGAATATTTGGCCGTGCTGCAAGTCTTCGGATAGCAGCGTCCCACATCCGGCAAGCAGCGCGGCCGCAACGATCATTGCGTCATAGAGCGACAGCTGAAATTTCTCGACGATCTGCAGTCCGAGATCATGCGTTTCTTCACTGAGCGGGACGATCGTGCATGCGGCTCGCACCGCCGCGAGCACCTCGCGAATTTCTGTGATCGACATCCCGAGTTTGCGCGTAGCAACGGACGCGAACTCGTTGAGTACTTGGATGCTGATTACGCCTCCGCCGCTCAATTCCTGCTCGGCCCGGTCCGCCTTGCTCTCGTCGGCCGAGAGCAAGTACAGCAGCACGTTGGTATCGAAGAACGGATCAGCCGCGCTCATTGGCGTCTAGGCGGTCGAACTTGAAGTCTGCCGGCAGCCGGCCCCGGTATTTGCGCAGACGAGCGAGCAATTCACGGGCTTGTGGTGGCTTCGCGATTGCGAATGTACGAACGCCAGCGACATGAATTTCGATATCGTCGCCCTCTTTGAGCGTCAACGCCTCAACGACCGAGGCCGGAAGCCGGACCGCCAAACTATTCCCCCACTTTGCGACCTGCATAAATGCCTCTTGGCTGCGATAGATATACACATCAATATTGTATATCATCCGGACCTTCGCGCAAACCGCTCCGCATCGCGAGGGGCGTTACCGAACTCCTTCGCGATTGCTTACGGTGGGCAAGCGATACCAAGTCGGCTTTCCTGCCGGCAAGTTTCCTGCGCAAACCCCCCGTTCCGGCTGTTCAAGGCGGTATTGGTTCAGCAGCCGGTATGACGCGTGCACCCTCACCCCCGCCCTCTCCCGCACGCGGGAGAGGGGGAACCCAAGCGCGGCAACCTCGACATTGCCGACTCGGACGCCTGCAACGGGGCTTCTGCTCAGGCCGATCCGCAGTCATAGCCCGTTCGGGAGATTTCCGCATTGAGCGGTCATTCGAAACGCCACACGATTATCGGAGGCAATGAGATGAGCAACCATCGGCGGCATTTGCCTCGGGTCGAAAGACGATGCAAGGGCGCGGAACGCGATCCGTCGTGTCACGCGGGGCTATGCCGCTTGCGGGACCGCGTCGTCGGGCCCGAAGCACGCGGCGTAATCCGCGCAGTCGGCACAGCGCGGCGCACGGCAGATGCGGATCCCGGCCCGTTCGCACAGTTTCCGGTAGAGGTACTTCTTCCACTTCATGTTGCCGACGTTGCCCGCCGCCAGGGCGGGAAAGTAGTTCCAGAAGAGCCCCGACAGCGTGTCGCGGCTCGGCAGCCCCATTTCCTGCCAAAGGTGTTCTTCGGCCATCGCGGCCGACGCGATGCAGAGGGCCAACCAGTCTCCCGCTTCGTCGGGTGCGACGGCGTGGTCGCGCAGCAGCGACAGCAGGTCGTCGAATTCGTCCGGGCTCGTCGACGCCGGGGCGCCGTTGCGCAGGGCGATTCCCGGAAAGCAGGTCCGCATCAGGCGTTGAAAGCGCTCCTCCGAAAGCCCCCGGATGAGGGGGCTGCGGTAGGCTTCGATCGCCCGGGCGATCGTGCCGGCGAAGGCGAGGGTGCGCGGATCGCCGGGAAACCGGCTGCTGCGCAGCAATTCGGAGGTGAACCTCCCCGGCATGGCGGAGTCATCCGAACTTGAAGAGGATGCCGTACCCGCCTCGCGGGTACTCCCACGCGACGTTGCGGTGGTCTTCGCAGATGATGCGGCAGGTGCCGCACTCGAGGCATCCGTCGGTGATCAGCACCACGCGACCGCTTCCCTCCCGCGTATAGCAGCCGGCGGGGCAGCAGACGGTACATTGCTGATCGCGGCAGGAATCCGCGCAAATGGCGGGGTCGACGATCCCGATATGGGGCCGGCCCGCGTCCACGCGGTACCGGTTCTGGAACAGTTTTTCCTCGACGCGCAGTCCGCTCATTCGAAAGCCCTCCACATCTTGTATGCATCGCTCATCATTCCCAGCAGGGATCGGCGCGAGCGAAAGCCTTTTCGAACCTGTTGTTCCTTGGTCTTCTTGTCGATGCCATCGACGCGCAGCAGGGTGTGCGCGGCCTCGCCGAGCAGCTCCGGATAATCGACGAAGAACTGCGGGTTGCCATGCAGGATCTCCGGCATGTTCCGGTACTTTTTCAGGTCCTTCATCACGAAGCTTTCGTCGAGCTTCGCGCGGTAGCGCGCCAGGTTCGCGGCGGAAAACCCCTTTCCTTCCTTCGCGAGATCGACGACGGTCTCGGCCGCCAGGCGGCCGCTCGTCATGGCGAGGTTCGACCCTTCCCGGTGCACCGAGTTGACGAACATCGCGGCATCGCCCACCACCAGCCAGCCGTCGCCGGCAAGCTGCGGAATCGCCTTGTATCCGCCCTCGGGGATGAGATGCGCGCAGTATTCCTTCATTTCCCCGCCTTCGAGGAGCGGCGAGATCGCCGGGTGCGCCTTCATCTGCTCCAGGAGATCGTAGGGCGAGATTTTTTGCCGTTTGAAATCAGTAGTGTCCGACAGTTTTCACAGCAAAATCAACTGAGTATTGGAGTCGTCGGTTTTCGGCATATCGGGTGCCTCGGCAAGTATCTGAAGCAACGGGATTTTTTCGAACGGCGTCA
>JAJYBQ010000147.1 GCA_021778935.1 Pseudomonadota bacterium
GATGCGTGCGGTAGTCGAGCATCGGCGGCAGGCCGGCGGGAACCCGCTCGAGCAGCTGCCGGTCGAGCACGCAGACGGTGACCCCGGCGGGGCCGAGATTCTTCTGGGCGTGGGCATACAGGAACGCGTGCGCGGCGACATCGGCGGGTCGTGACAGAAAGTCCGACGACATGTCGGCGATCCGCGGCAGGTCGGTCAGGCCGGGTGCTTCGGCGAACTGCAGGCCTTCGACCGTTTCGTTGGAAACGTAGTGCAGGTACGCCGGCGCGGCCGATCGGCGCGGGCGATCGGCGCGGCGTGCCGCCAGCGTGGCGGCGGCAGGCAGGGTCCGGAATCCTTCCGCGGCGCCGTCCCACAGCACCGCCAGCGGCCGCACGCAACCCGCTTCGGTGATCGCCTTGGCGCTCCAGTAGCCGGACCGGACATACAGCGGATCGTCGCAGGATGGCGGCGCGAAGTTGGCCGGAATCATCGAAAACTGCAGGCTGCTGCCGCCCTGCAGGAAGACGATGCTGTGGGTGGCCGGAACGGCAAGGAGGTGGCGCAGGGTTGCTTCCGCTTCCGCAAGCAGGTCCTCGAACCACGCGCTGCGGTGGCTGGTGCCGAGCACGGACAGGCCCGTTCCGGGCAAGGCGACGATCGCTTCCTGCACCGCGCCCAGCACCTCGGCGGGCAGGGCACCGGGACCGGCCGAGAAATTCAGTTCGTTCGCCGCGGCCATCACGTCGTCGCCGGTTGGCGGCGCCCGGCCCGGTCGAGCAACATCCGGCGTACCGCATGGTCGATCCGTTCCACCGCCGAACGGCGATAGTCCCAGCGCGCATCCGCATCCGGCGGCGCCACGATCATCGTCGCGTTGGCTTCGAAGACGACGAGCCTGCCGTCCGGCGCCATGCCGAAATCGATGCCGCCGTAGTCGAGGCCCAGGGCGGCCTGGACATCCGCCAGGGCCCGCATCGCCCGCGGCCCGAGCACGCCGGCCATGTCGGCCAGGAAACGCGCGTCTTCGGCGCGATGTTCGTCGTTGTCGGCCATGTCGGCGCTGCGGTAGTGCAGTTTCCATTGATGGCCAATCGCCAGATGCAGCGGGTAGAGGTGGCCGTCGACCATCATCACGCGGTATTTCCGGTTCTTGCCGTCCGCGTCGCGGAGGTCGAGGAACTCGATCGCGATCACGTGCTCGCCGGGCAGTTCGGCGACGATTGCCGGCAATTCCCCGGGCCGGTCGACGCGCGCGAAATGATCGCCGCCGTGATATCCCGGCGATCGCAGCAGCAGCGGAAAGGCAAGCCCGTGTTGCGCAAGGGCGGCAACCGCATCGCCGGCCTCCAGGACGGAGCGCGGCAGCGTACGCGCAGTCGGCGTCCGGATGCCGTCGATTTCCCTCAGGCGACGCCAGTTGTCGCACCGGCCCGTTCGCGCCACGGCCTGCGGGGCGTTGATCACGGGTGCGTCGGTGCGCGCCGCCAGGGCGATGGCGCCCTGCATCGCGGCGGCATCGGCGTCGACGTCGCCCGCCGCATTGACCACCAACTGATGATCCGGAACGGGCTGTTGCGGATCGTGAAATTCGGTCACCGCGATCCAGACCTGGAACGTGTGGTCGTCGAGAAAGCGATCCAGCGGCGCATTGGCTTCGTTCGCCGAAGCGAGCATCAGCACGCGGACCGGTTCGCCATCGCCGCGGTATGGCTGTTCGATGATGCTCCGGCTTCGAAATCCGCGGCGGCGGTGTTCGGCTGCCTGTTCCGGATCGCCCAGTCGTGCCAGCGCAAAGGCCATCCCCGTGTGGGCGATCGCGTCCTCCGGGTGCCGCGCCAGCACCTGTGCAAAGGCGGCTCGTGCCGCAGTCGCATCGCCGGTCTGGATCCGCAGCATGCCCAGCGCGACGAGGCTATCCCGGTCGTCGGGGTGCTTTTCCACGGCCCGCAGCAGGAGCATGCGTGCCGCGGCATAGCGGCGGGTGCGCATCAACTCGCGCCCGAGATTGCAGAGCGCACCCAGATGGTCAGGGTCGCGCGCGAGGGTCTGGAGATATGCGCTTTGCGAGCGGGCTTCGTCCCCGAGTTGCTGCAGCAGGGCTGCGCGCTGGAACAGCAGTTCGATCGGTGCGGTTGCGCCCGCGGACGCAATCGCGGCGTCGACGGCGCGCAGCGCGGTATCGCACTGCGCGCGTGCCGCCGGCGACGCGTCAGTCGTGATAGCCGTCGCCTCCGTCATGGCGCCAGCGGTCACCGTGATGCCGTCGCTCATCGTGGCGATGCATCTCGTCCCAATGGCGGCGGCGCGGCGCGTAGACGCGCCGGTACCAGTCATCGCGGACGAAGTAGACCGGCCGGTTGCACGCCCGGAATTCCCGGCAATGCCGTTCCCAATGCCGTTCGTAGCCCGGCGGAACGTGGAGGTAGAGGGGCGGGCCGGCGTAGCGTGGGTCGCGCCGGATGATCACCGGGGTTCCGTAGATCAATTGCGGGGGCTGCGGGACCACGCCGATCTGGATCTGGCCATAGTATCCGGGCCCGCCGACCACTGCGGCTGCACCCATCTGGGCGTGTGCCAGAGGTCCGATGGATCCCAGCGCAAGCGCAAGCATGGCGGCTCGCACGGTGGCGTGCGAGCACGCATGGAAAAAGGTTGGGCAGGACGCACGCATGGCATATTCTCGGTGACGGGACGCTGCCATTTTATGGGCAACCGGGCGCCGGATCCGTTGCAAGTTGTAAGGAACCCTCCGAACAAGCTACTGCGCGGGTCGATCTTGCGTCTGCGGTGCGCACTGTACTGGTCGTACTCCGCCGCTCCTCGACGCAAGCTCGGCCCGCTCGCAACCCTTCTTCAGAGGTTCCCAAGCCGGCGGGAATCCTGTGCCGTGTCAGTGCAGCTTCACGTGCGGCTCGGTGCGCCGCGTGATCATCCGCGCCAGCGTATCGAGCGCGACCTTCCAGGACCCATGCAGTGCCAATTCGTGCATCTTGAAGAGCGATAGGTACATCGCGCGCGCGAACAGGCCCTCCACCCACAGGTTGCCGCCGACCAGGGCGCCCATGAGGTTGCCGACCGTCGAATACTCCCCCAGCGACACCAGCGAACCGAAATCGCGGTAGTGCCATGGCGCCATCGGCTTGCCGGCGATGCGCCGGGGAATCTGCCGTGCGAGATGCGCTGCCTGCTGGTGGGCCGCCTGGGCGCGCGGTGGCACCAGGACGCCGGGTTCCTTGCCGATCCATTGGCACGCCGCGCAGTCGCCGATGGCGAAGATGTCTTCGTCGCGTGTGGTCTGGAGCGTGGGCGTGACGACGAGCTGGTTGATCCGGTTGGTTTCGAGCCCTGCGATGTCCTTGAGCACGTCGGGCGCCTTGACGCCCGCCGCCCAGACGACGAGTTCGGCGGGGATCGTCTCGCCGCTGGCGAGTTCGACGCCCTGCGGCAGCACCTTGGACACGCGGGATCCGCAGCGCACCGCCACGCCCTTTTCCTGCAGCAGCGCCATCGCGCCGGCCGAAAGGCGCTCCGGCAGCGCGGGAAGGATGCGGGCATTGGCTTCGATCAGGGTGATGCGGATGTCCTTTTCCGGGTCGATGCGGTCGAGTCCGAAGGACACCAGTCCCCGCGTCGAGTTATGCAGTTCGGCCGCGAGCTCGACGCCGGTGGCCCCCGCGCCGATGATCGCCACTTGCAACTGCTCGGGGCCCAGCGCACCGGATTGCGCATGGGCGCGGATGCAGGCGTTGACGACGCGGCGGTGGAATCGCTCCGCCTGGCGGGGATTTTCCAGCGCGATGGCGTACTCGGCCACACCGGGTGTGCCGAAATCATGGGTGAGCGAGCCGATGCAGACGACCAGCGTGTCATACGGAAAACGCCGCTCGGCGGTTACCTGTTCTCCGTCATCATCGACGTGCGGGGCGACGATCACTTCCTTGCGGTCGCGATCGATGCCGGTCATCTGCCCGATGCGATAGCGGAATCCGTGCCAATAGGCCTGGGCGAGATAGTTGGTCTCGTAGGTCGACAGGTCCATGCTGCCGGCGGCGATCTCGTGCAGGTGGGGTTTCCAGAAATGGGTGCGCTCGCGTTCGATCAAGGTAACCTGGACGCGGCCCTTGCGGCCATACCGGTTGCCCAGCTGCGTCGCAAGTTCGAGCCCCGCCGCGCCACCGCCGACGATGACGATCTGGTGGATTTCTTGTTCGGTCATTGCGCTCATAGTACTTTCCCGGGGTTGAGCAGCGCGCCCGGATCCAGCGCCGCCTTGATGGCCCGCATCAGTTCGATCTCCAGCGGCGACTTGGTCCGGGCAACGAGTTCGCGGCGGAGTTGTCCGACGCCGTGCTCGGCGGCAACGGAGCCGTGATGGCGTTCGACTGCGCCGAAGACGATGTCGTTGATCTCCCGTTCGAAACCGAACGCGACCTGCGGTGGCGTACCCGGGGCGGTGCCGACGTTGTAGTGCAGATTGCCGTCCCCGAGGTGGCCGAACGCGAAGACCTGCAGGCTGCGATCGAGCGCGGTGAGGGCGGACTCGGTCTCGGTGAGGAATGGCGCCCAGGCCTCGAGCGGCAGCGAGATGTCGTGCTTGACGTTGCCGCCCGCGCGCGTCTGCGCTTCGGGAACCGACTCGCGCAGGCGCCACAGATCGGCGCAGTCCGCGATCGTGCGTGCGACCACCGCGTCGTTCGCCGTACCGGCCTCGATTGCCTGCGCGCACAGCCGTTCGAGGCTCGCTGCGGCGTGGTCGTCGCTTTCGTGGTCGGTCCATTCCAGGAGGGCCAGCCAGGGATGCGGCATCGGGAACGGCCGGCGGCGCGCGGGGGCGGTGCGCGACACCAGCTCCACTGCCGGCCCGGATAGCAGCTCGAACGCCGTCAGCGCCGGGCCGGCATGGTCGCGTGCGCGCGCCAGCAGCGCCAGCGCCGCGTCGATGTCGGGCAGCGCGACGAGGGCCACGAGCTGCGCGCGCGGTGCCGGAAAGAGTTTCATACTGGCCGCGGTGATGATCCCGAGGGTTCCTTCCGACCCGATGAACCATTGCTTGCAGTCGTAGCCGGAATTGTCCTTGCGCAGCGGGTGCAGGCCATTCCAGACGCGGCCGTCGGCGAGCACCGCCTCGATCCCGAGCGTGAGTTCGCGCGCATTGCCGTAGCGCAGGACCTCCGTGCCGCCGGCGTTGGTCGCCAGGTTGCCGCCGATCGTGCAACTGCCCTCCGATGCGAGGCGCAGCGGAAACAGCCGGCCCTGGGCCCGTGCCGCGTCCTGCACCGCGTGCAGGGTGCAGCCGGCTTCGGCGGTGATGCAGTCGTTGATCGAGTCGACGGCGCGGATCCGGTTCATGCGGCGGGTGCTCAGCACGATCGCGCGCGCGCCCGGCGCCGGGGTCGCCCCCCCCACCAGTCCGGTGTTGCCGCCCTGGGCCACGACGGCCACGCCGTGGCGCGCGCAGGCTTGCACGACGCGCGCCGTCCCGTCGGTCGAGGCCGGTTGCACCACGGCGATGGCCGAGCCGGTGTAGCGGCGGCGCCAGTCGGTGCAGAACGGCGCAGTGTCCGGTTCGCGGGTAAGGACGGCCTGCGCGCCGGCAGCGGCACGGAGTTCGTCGAGGAAGGCGGTCTCGTCGTGGCTCACAGGCAGTCCATCCCCCGTACGCAGCGGATTCCCGCGTCCTGCAGAAGTTGCGCGAAGCGGTCGCTGGCGAGAATCGCATATTCCATCACGCGCGCCGCGGCGATCGGATCGCCGGGCTCGGCGGCCCGGGAAGGATGGCACATCAGGACGTTTCCGTCCGTGCCGGCTGCAATCCACCGTGCCAGGTTGCGCCAGTACGCTTCGGCGGCGGACGAAAAGTCGTAGACGCCCACGAGTCCGGTACTCATGCGCATCCCGCCTGCCGTCGCCAGCCGGCGCAGCGAGTCATCGCCGAGGCGGGCGATGAACCGCGCCTTGCGGTCGCGGATCCCGGGGGGCGGCCGGGTGCTGCGCAGCCACGGCGGATCGGTCGGATACCGCCGTTGGACCGCCGCCAGCAGTTCCTGGCGCACGCCGGCGAACTGGTGAACGTGTTGATGGCCGTCGATGTAATCGGGCCGGCGGCCGAGTCCGTTCTCGAACGCGTCGAGCTGCATTTCGATCGCTTCGCGGACGGCGCGGCGCGGCACGGCGCCGACGGCGCTGCGCAGGATCAGTTCGCGCAGGACCCAGGTGTCATGGCGACATCCCGGGAATGCCTGGGTGAGGTTGAGGTGCAGCCCGATGTCGGCGCGCCCCGCCGGGGGCAGCGATGCTGCGGCCGCCGGCCAGCGCGGCGCGTCGACGAGCACGCTGGTCGCGGTGAGGCGCCCGCGCGCGAGCAGATCGGCGATACCCTCCGTCG
>JAJYBQ010000148.1 GCA_021778935.1 Pseudomonadota bacterium
CCGATACCTGCAGGAACAGACCGGTGCGGACATGCTGTTGTGGAATGCCAGCTGCATCGTCCATGACGAGTTCAAGGCGGTGGAACTGGAGGCGATGCGCACGGAGCATCCTCGGGCCAAAGTGCTCGTTCACCCGGAATCGCCGGCTGCGATCGTTGCGCAGGCCGACGTCGTCGGCTCCACCACCCAGTTGCTGCGGGCCGCCGAGGTTCTGGGCGCGCCCGAATACATCGTCGCCACCGATAACGGAATCCTGCACAAAATGCGCCTGGCTCAGCCGGAAAAGGTGTTTCTGGAGGCGCCGACCGCAGGTCGCGGCGCGACCTGCAAGAGCTGCGCGCACTGTCCCTGGATGGCCATGAACGAACTCGACCGTCTTGCGGACGCCCTGGATGCTGCCGTCCAGGGGGATCGTTCGCAAGAGATCGATGTCGATCGGGAACTGGCGGCTCGTGCACTGGTCCCGATCGAGCGCATGCTGGCGTTTGCCGCGGCGCGGAAGGCGGCCGGAACGCCGGCGCCGGCGCCATTCCTTCAGGCCGGTTCGCAGGGTGTGGGGCCCGCGTGACGTCTGCGCGCTGGCGGTTTGCCGATCCGGCGCAGATTCCGGCGCTCGATGCGGCCGTGGCGGCCAACGTGGCGGCCGCCCTGGCCGAGGACGTCGGCTCCGGCGATTGCACGGCGGAGTTGTTGCCGGCGGGGGCCATGGTCGAGGCCCGTCTGCTGGTCCGCGAACCGGCGGTCTTGTGCGGAATTCCCTGGGCGGAGGCGGTGTTCGACCGGCTCGATCCCCGGGTGGCGATCGAATGGGACTACGCCGAGGGTGCGCAGATGGTTGCAGATTCGCTGGTGTGCCGCCTGCACGGTCCGGCGCGCGCCATCCTGACCGGAGAACGTGCGGCGATCGACTTTCTGCAAACCCTGTCGGCGGTTGCGACCGCTACGCGCCGCTACGTCGACGCGATTGCCGGGGTACCGGGGAGTCGGGCGCGCATCCTCGATACGCGCAAGACGATTCCCGGCCTGCGCACGGCGCAGAAGTACGCTGTGCGGGTGGGTGGGGGCGTCAACCATCGCATGGGGCTCTACGATGCGATCCTGATCAAGGAGAACCACATCGCCGCGGCGGGGGGCGTGGGCCCCGCGCTGCGGGCGGTGGCGGGGCGGGGCGTGCCGGTGCAGATCGAAGTCGAAACGATTGCGCAATTGCGCCAAGCGCTGGCGGCCGGTGCGCGGTCGGTTCTGCTCGACAACTTCGCGCCGGAGACGATGCGGGAGGCGGTGGCGCTGGCACACGCGTATGCCCGGGAGACCGGCACGGAGCCGGCGGCGCTGGAGGCTTCCGGGGGGGTGCGGATGGAAACCGTCCGCGCGATCGCAGCGACGGGGGTGGATCGAATCTCGATCGGAAGTCTTACCAAGGACGTGCGGGCGATCGATTTTTCGTTGCGGGTGGCGTAGGGTTTTCGCGGTAGGGCCGTGGTGCCGTCCGGCGCGCCCTCTCTCCCGCGGAGGCGGGAGAGAGGGCGGAGGTGAGGGTGTCAGCCCCTGCTTCCCCTTTGCAGATTTGCCGACGTCAGCGACACGAACCGCAGCGCGCGCAGCATGTCCGGGTTGCCGGCGGCGCGCAGGAGCCCGAACAACCCTCCCGAAGGCGCCGGTTCCCGGGTGACCGTAGCCTTTGCCGCGCAGGCGGCCTGGGCGAGATCGATCAGACCGTTCTGCACTTCCTCGCGCCCCAGTATGTCGATCAGGCGGAGGAACCCCTCGTTGCGCGCCAGCTTGTCGACCAGTGCTGCCAGTTGCGTGGCGACGAGCGCGAGTCGATTGACGATGTCGTCCGACAGCGAGTCTTCCATCGAGCCCGCCAGCCGGGCCAGGCCGGCGAGGCGATCCAGGTCGCCGCTTTCGACCATTCGGGTGATCGTCGGCAGGGCCTGCATGATCCCGCTGCGGTTGATGCGGTCCAGCAGGTCCAGGCCGCCCGCCGCTGCGCCGGACAGGCGTCCGACGATGTCATCCGACACGCTGTCCTCGGCAGCGCCGATCAGGCGGGCGAGATCGGCAACCCGTTGCAGGTCGCCGCTCTGAATCAGCGCGGACACGGTCGGCAGCGCCTCCCATACCCCGCTGCGGTTGGCCCGGTCCAGGGCATCGAGCCCGCTGCCAACCGTTGCCGAAAGGCGTGTGACCGTATCGTCCGTCAGCGCATCGCGAGCACCCGCAAGCAGGCGCTCCAGTTCCCCCGCCACCACCGCGTTCGCGGTGGTGGGGTCCGTTTGTCCCTGGCTCATGGTGGCTCCCTACAAAAGTCCGCGGGCGCTGGCCCAGTACAACTGGTTGTAGGCCATCTTGAACCAGTGGATGGACTTGGTCGGCGGCTTCGGGTCCGGGGGCGTCGTGTAGTTGAACATCGCGTACGTCGCCTTGTCCTTTCCGGCCTCGATGAAGCAGAATACCTTGCCGTCGTAATCGCGCACGGGAGAACCGATCTTCACGATCGCCGCGAGGTTCTCTGCCAGGGCTTCGGCCTCGAAGTGGGCGGTCGACCCGGCCTTGCTGATCGGCAGGTTGGTGGTGTCGCCGAGGGCGAACGCATTTTCGCGTCCTTCGATGTTGAGCCGGTTGCGGTGTACCGGGATCCAGCCGCCCTTGCCGAGGTTGTTCTTCTCGATCACTTCCATCCCCTTGTGGCCGGGAACCGCCACCAGCAGATCGAACGGTGTCTCCGACCCTTCGATGCTGCGGATCACCTTCTTCTCGCCGTCGACTTCCTTCATGTTGAACAGCGTTTCGCTGGTGATGCCGCGCTGGTCGAACTCGCCCTGCATCCATTTGCCGACCGGCTCCAGGCTGTGCAGGCGGCCGATCGGGTAGGTGTAATGGATCGAGACCTTGTCGGCCAGGCCGCGATCGCGGAAGAAGTCGTAGAGCGTGAAGGTGAGTTCGGGCGGGATCATCGGGCACTTGTGCGGCACGCCGGCCGAGATCACGATGCGCCCGCCGCGGAAGGCATTGATCGTCTTCCAGAATTTCAACGCGGCTTCTTCGGTGTAGACGTTGATCGAATGCTCCGCCAACCCGGGGATCTCTTCCGGCACCGCACGCGAACCCGTGGCGATGGCGATGAGGTCGTAATCGAAGCTGCGGCCGCTTTTCGTCTTCACCCGGTTCTTGTCGAGGTCGAATTCCTCCACGGGGTCGACGTGGAACTCGATTCCCGGCTCGAGCAGGCTTGCCTGATCCCGATAGAGTTCATCGGTGGAGGCGCGCCCCAGCGCGACGTACAGCAGCCCGGGTTGGTACATGTGCCGGTCCGACGCGGAGAGCATCGTCAGGCGCACCTTTTTGGTCTTGATCTCGTGCGACAGCCGCCGGGCCAGGTTGTTGGCCAGGATCGTACCGCCCATCCCCCCGCCCACGATCAAAATTTTCATTTTTCGTCTCCTCCCTTGCCGTTCCGATCACTTCGTTTTGCGGACCACGATACGCCACACCCCTACCTCCTGCGATGTGGAGACCATTTCGTGGCCGACCTTGCGGATCCATTCCGGGATGTCCGCCGAGGACCCCTCGTCCGACGAGAGCACCTCGAGTTCGTCCCCGACGTCCGCCAGCTTGATTCCGGCGATCAGTTCCATCAGCGGCCCGGGGCAGAACGTCCCCCGGGCGTCGATCGTATGTCGCTTCGCCATCGCCCATCTCCCCCTTCATTTTTCGCAAATTCAAAACGTGAGCATCTGCCCGCCTGCGCTGTCGGTCAAGAACTTCGTCAGGCCCAAGGGCGATGCAAGAAATCCGTCGAGATCCGCTGCCTTGACGCCGAGCACGTCCATCGCCATCGAGCAGGGATGCACCTTCGCGTCACCGAGTTCGATGGCATTTTCAAACAGTTCCTTGAATGGCGGAATCTTCTTGCCCGCCATCACCTGACCGAAGCTCCCTTCCGGAACCGGGAGGGAGCGCGTGTCGCGCACGAAAAACTGCAGCGAATTCATCGACAGCAGGACGGTGACGGCCGTTCCGCTCACCGCGCCGACCGACGCGACCATCGCAGCCATCTGCAGGCGCTCGATGCGGTCGCTGACAACCAGAATGCTGAGCTTGGAGGAACTCATCAGGTATCGTCTCCCTTGTGTTTCGATTTTGTGAAATCTGGATTCGCGAAAGGAAACCTCCCCGGGATTCTGGATCCCCCCATTCTGGAGAAGCCATCCCCTAGTCGGGTAGGGGGGATCCCGCCATGCTTTCCCGTACGCCCATGCATTCCAATCCAAGCCTCCGCGCTCCGGTACAAGCGCATTTCGATGCCATCCCGGCGTCCTGGCGCACGCCGCTCCGGGAGACGCTCACCGACGAGGCGGCTCACCGCCTGGCCGCATTTCTCGACGCGCGGATCACCGCCGGAGCGCGCGTCTATCCGCCGAATCCCTTCGCCGCCCTGGAGGCCTGCGATCCCGGCAACGTCCGGGTCGTGATCCTCGGGCAGGATCCGTACCACGGCCCCGGCCAGGCCCACGGACTGGCGTTTTCCGTTTCCGACGGCGTGCGTCCGCCGCCCAGCCTGCGCAACATGTTCCGTGAACTCCAGCGCGACGGGTTGTGCGCGCAGATCCCGTCCACAGGCAATCTCGATTCCTGGACGCGCCAGGGGGTCCTGCTGTGGAATGCAGTGCTGACGGTGGAGGATGGTCGGGCCAACAGTCACGCCGGGAAGGGGTGGGAGGCCATCACGGACGCGGTGCTCGACGCGATTGCGCATGATCCGACCCCCAAGGTCTTCTTGCTCTGGGGGGCGCACGCTCAGGCGCGCCGTGCTCGGATCGACGCCGCGGCCGACGGACGCCACTGCATCCTCACCGCCAATCACCCGTCCCCGCTTTCCGCGCGGCGCCCGCCGGTGCCCTTCCTGGGCTGCGGGCACTTTTCCAAAGCAAACGCGTTCCTGATTGCGCACGGGAGGACGCCGGTGGCGTGGTGCCGGTAACGGCTCCTGGCGGAACCTGCGAATGGAGCGCATATCGCCCGATCGCAGGTTGGGGCCGGCAGTATCCTTGAATGATGATAAGACGCCGTCATTCCGCTCATTGCCATAGAGGTTGCACCTCATTCGCATTGGCGTTGATGCTCGGGCTGGCGGTCCCGTGTGGAGGGGCCGCGGTAACCCCGGAAGAGTCGCCAGCACTCCACCGGGAGCGGGTGGCAGCCGTTGCGACGGCCAAGGCCGGGCACCTCAATGCGGCCATCGCGCAACTTGCGCGGCTGCATCAGGAAAATCCGGGCGCGCCGTATGTGACCGCCGATCTGATCGTCCTGTTGCGGATGGCGGGGCGCAATGCGCAAATTGCGGTGTTGACGCGGCGCCTCGATCCCGCGGCGGTGCCCGATTACGCGCGCGCGGCGTGGGCCGGGGCGCTGCGGGACGAAAAGCGGTTTGCGCGGGCGCGTGTCGTATTGGCTGGGCGCGCAACCCGTCTGGGGCCGTCCGTGCAGGTGCTTTACGCCATGATCACGCTGGAGGGCGGGGCGCCGAAGGCGGCGGTCGGGCTTCTCCCCGATCACCGCACTCCGGGGTTGGGCGCCGAGGATCTTGCCGACATGGCCTACGTGCTTCGGCGTGCGGGCGATCCCGTTGCCGCCTTGTCGCGGAGTGAGCAGGCCCTGATGCGCGGCGGCGATATGCCGCAGGCCTTGCGGGAAGAGGTGTTTGCGCTTTCCGATCTCGGTGCCGTGGGCCTGGCCTGGAACAAGGCGCGGCAGCATGAGGCGTGGTTTTCCCCGGCATTCCGGGATCGTCTGCGCGCCGATGCAACCGCTGCTCGCATTCGCGACGCGCGACGGGAGCGTCGCCGTCTTGACGATCTGCATCGCTACCGGATCCGCAACCGCCCACTGCTCGCGGTGCTACGGAGAATCGACGCCAACCGGATTGCGTTCGCCCAGGATCCGGCGCAGGAATTGCGGACCCGCTACGACCGGATTGCCGTATTGCGGGATCTTGGCCGCATGCGGGATGCGGTTGCGGAGTTTGAAGCCTTGCCGCAGCACCCGGCAACGGCGAACGCGGTGACGTTGCGGGCGATCCCACCCTACGTCCGGCAGGCTGCGGCCGATGCCTACGCGGCCGTTCGCCGTCCGCACCACGCCGCAGCACTGTATGAAGGATTGATCCGGGAGAATCCGAAGGCGGACCTTGCGGTGTTCCTGTCCTTGTATTACGCGTACCTGGACGCCGAGCAATATGCGCGCGCCGAACGCCTTCTTGCCCACGTCCGCAAGATCACGCCGACATGGATCGGTCCGCAGGGCCAGGATGTGAATCCGGAACGTCCCGACGAGATCG
>JAJYBQ010000149.1 GCA_021778935.1 Pseudomonadota bacterium
ACGGCAGCAATTGGACAGGCTCGTCGGCGACCTGCTTCCAGATGGTGGCCTTGAGCTACGCCGTCGATCACGGCGCAACCGGCGCTGCGACGGGGTGGAAGCAGATCGTGACCAGCGCGAGCTTCGGCAATGCGACATCCCCCGTCAACGGGTATCCGACCAATCCGCTGTGGGCCATCTACCCCCGTAACCCTCCGGCACCCTGATCGCGCCGGCATCCGGGAATGCGCAGTTTTCTGGTCACGCCGACGCGTTGGAGGCGTTCGACGAACCGGAGGATGTCGAAGAACGGTTGCGGCATGGCGGACAATGCTGCAGATCGGGCGGGGGAACGGAGCCTCCTAGACCGAAGTTCCCCGCGATCGTAGTCACGGGAGTGACGTTAGTTCTTTGATTTTTCTTTGAAATGCCGCCGGCTGGCGGCATTTTTTGACGCAAATGTGTAGTCACTAAATAGCTTGCAATTACACCCTCGATGGCGTATATTTCTTTGCATGCCAGCGCGCAGCGGAGCCGCCCACGTCGTCACCACCAGGCGTACCTACAAGGGACGCACGTACCTGACGCACCTGCTTCGGCGCAGCTACCGCGAGGACGGCGTCGTCAAGAACGAAACCCTGGGCAATCTGTCCCATCTGCCGCCCCATCTCATCGATATCATTCGCCGCGGCTTGCAAGGCGAGACCTTCGTTGCCGTGGGCCAAGCCTTCGAGGTCATCGGCTCGCGACCGCACGGTGCTGTGCAGGCGGTCGCGTCGGCGATGCAGGCGCTGGGGATCGCCTCCGTGCTCGGCTCCAAGCCCTCGCCCGAGCGCGATCTGGTCCTGGCCATGATCGGCGCGCGCATCGTGAGCCCCAACACCAAGCTGGCCACCACGCGCCAGTGGCACAGCACCACGCTGGCGCAAGACTTCGGTGTGGCCGATGCCGACGAGGACGATTTGTACGGCGCCATGGACTGGCTGCTCGCGCACCAGGACTCGATCCAGAAAAAGCTCGCCGCCCGCCACCTCCAGGAGGGCGGCCTCGTGCTCTACGACCTCTCGTCAAGCTACTTCGAGGGCCTGACCTGCCCGCTCGCGAAGCTCGGCTACAGCCGCGACGGCAAGAAGGGTCTGCTGCAGGTCAACTACGGCCTGCTCACCGATGCGCGCGGCTGCCCGGTGGCCGTGTCGGTCTACGAGGGCAATGTCGCCGACAGCCAGACCTTCCTGCCCGAGGTCGAGCGGCTGCGCACGAGCTTTGGCATCGAGCGCATGGTGATGGTGGGCGATCGGGGCATGATCAGCTCCCGGGCCATTGCCGAGCTGCGCCAGAGCCCCGGCGTGGACTGGATCACGGCCTTGAAGAGCACCTCGATCCGGGCCTTGGTCGAGCAGGGGCAGTTGCAGCTCGGGCTCTTCGACGAGCGCAACCTGGTCGAGATCGACGCGCCGGAGTACCCCGGCGAGCGCCTGGTGGCCTGCCGCAACCCGGAGCTGGCCAAGCTGCGGGCGCACAAGCGCGAGGATCTGCTCGCCTGCACCGAACGAAATCTCGAGAAGGTGCGCGATCGGGTGCGCGCGGGCAAGCTCGTGGGCCAGGACAAGATCGGCGTGGCCGTCGGGCGCGTGATCAACCAGTACAAGGTCGCCAAGCACATTGACCTCACCATCGAGGAGGGCACCCTGCGCTGGGCGCGCAACGCCGACAGTATCCGTGCCGAAGCCGCTCTGGACGGCATCTACATCATCCGCACCTCGGTGCCCTCCGAGCGCATGGACGGCCCCGAGTGCGTGCGCAGCTACAAGGCCCTGGCCAACGTGGAGCGGGCCTTCCGGTCACTCAAGACCGTCGACCTCAAAGTGCGCCCCATCCACCACCGCACCGCCGATCGGGTGCGCGCCCACATCCTGCTGTGCATGCTGGCCTACTACGTCGAGTGGCACATGCGCGAGGCCTGGCGCGAATTGCTGTTCGCCGACACCGAGCAGACCGCCAAGGCCACGCGCGACCCGGTGGCGCCGGCCAAGCGCTCGGCCAAGGCACTGAGCAAAGTAGCCAGCGGCCAACTCGACGATGGCTCTCCGGTGCACAGCTTCGCCACCTTGCTCGACGAGCTCTCCAGCATCGTGCGCAATACTTGCCGCGCCCCCAATGCCGCGGACCATGAACCCACCTTCGAGGTCGTGACTACCGCCAACGCTCAGCAGCGTCGCGCCCTCGACCTCATCGCCAAGATCCACCTGTAGACAGAACGCGTACCTGCCAAATCATCTCAACACGTTGAGATCAAAAGGAAAATGCGTTCGGCGTCACGGGGAACTTCGGCCTAGACTCGGCCGTATGCGTCGTCCGTGCGCACGATGTCGTCCTCGCCCAGATATTCCCCGCTCTGCACTTCGATCATCACGAGATCGATGACGCCGGGATTGAGCAGGCGGTGCGGGGTGCCGGCGGAGATGTAGGTGGATTCGTTGGTTCGGACGAGCGTTTCGTGCAACCCGTTGACGACCTTGGCGGTACCGCTGACGACCACCCAGTGCTCGCTGCGGTGGTGGTGCATCTGCATCGATAGCGATGCCTGCGGCTTGACCACGATGCGCTTGATCTTGAAGCGGTTGCCTTCTTCCAGCACCGTGTAGGTTCCCCATGGGCGGTGGACGGTGCGGTGCAGTTCGTGGGTATTGCTGCCGCGGCGCTTGAGTTCCGCCACGATCTCCTTCACATCCTGCGCGCGTTCCGCGTCGGCGATCAGCAGCGCGTCGGGCGTGTCGACGACTACGAGATTTTGTACGCCCAGCAGCGTCGCCAGCCGATCGGGGCTGTGTACCAGGCAGTTCTTCGCGTCCACCAGCACGGATTCTGTGCCGTGAACGCGATTGCCGTGCTCGTCCGGCGCGACGAGTTGTCCGTAGGACGTCCACGAACCGATGTCGTTCCAGCCGAGTTCCGCCGGCACCACTGCCACCCGGTCCGCGCGTTCCATCACTGCGTAGTCGATGGACAGCGCCGGCACCTGGGCGAAGCACGCGGCAAGTTCCGTGGTGTCGCCGTTGCGCCGCGATTCCTCCCAGCAGGATACGGTTCCGGCGAGGATTTCCGGGGCGTACTGCTCCAGCGCCGCCAGAACGTCCTCGGCCCGGAAGCAGAACATCCCCGCGTTCCAGAGGTGGCCGCCCTGGGCCAGGAACGCCTGGGCGGTCGCGGCGTCGGGCTTCTCGACGAATCGGCGCACGGCGTAGGCGCCGTCATCCAGGGAATCCCCCCGCTCGATATAGCCGAACCCTGTTTCGGGGGCCGTCGGAACGATTCCGAACGTGACCAGGCGCCCGGCATCGGCCTGGCTGCAGGCGGTTTGTACGGCCTTGGCGAACGCGGCCTCGTCCTGGATGAGGTGGTCGGCGGGCAGTACCAGCAGGCGGCATTGCGGGCCGACGTTGCCCCGTGCCCATAAGGCGGCGGCGGCAATGGCCGGCGCGGTGTTGCGGCCGTCGGGCTCGAGCAGGTACCGCAGCGCGGGGGCCGGCGCCGGTGCCGCGGTTCCGCCGGCATTTGCCGCCGCGTAGGCGTCCCGGGTCTGGAAATAGTAGTCGCGGTTGGTGACGGTCAGGACCGCGTCGGCACCCGGCAGCCGCTGCACGCGGCGCAGGGTCTTTTGCAGCAGGCTTTCACCGTCGGGTAGCGGCAGGAAGGGCTTGGGCCGGCTCTTGCGCGACAAAGGCCAGAGCCGGGTGCCGGCGCCGCCGGACAGGATGACGGGGAGCAGAGTCGGAGGTTCCATGGTGGGAGGAATTCGAGGTGGCATTACCGGGGACAGCCTGCCGAGCACCGGGGTCAATGCAGGCGGGTGAGGGTGTAGAACCAGCCGACGGCGAGGAACAGCATGCTGCCGAGCCGGATGGTCATGCGCTGTTCGAGCGCGAGCAGGTCTGTCTTGGTCGAGTCTTGCAGGTGGTGGATCTCCTTCCGGACGTCGTGGATCTCTTCCCGGACGCTGCGGATCTCTTCCCGGACGTTGCGGACCTCTTCTCGGACGCTGCGGATGTCTTCCCTGCCGGCGAGGCTGGTGACGAGGGATTCGGCGAGGACGTCGCGCAGGATCTCGACCTCGGCCTTGGCCTGGGGTTCGGGCACGCCGGCGCTTTGGAGGCGTTCGACGAACCGGAGGGTGTCGAAGAGCGGTTGGGGCATGGCGGACATTGTTGCAGATCGGGCGGGGGAACGGAACCTCCGCAAGCCTACGCCGCCGGCCTGCAACGGACACTACCGGGAAGGGGAGGCGGGGATGACCGTCCCGGCGGCATTGCGTGGGTCCGTGCCCGCGCCCAGGGTCGCGTGGAGGTCCCGCGCCGTGGCCGGAACGATCCCGCGCTCGGTCACCAGCGCGGTGACCAGGCGTGCCGGGGTCACGTCGAAGCCGTAGTTGGCGGCGGCGGTGCCGTCGGGCGTGAGCTGCACGCGGCGCAGCGCGCCGTCGGCGTCGCGCCCGGTGATATGGGTGATCTCGTCGGCGTCACGCTCTTCGATGGGGATTTCCCGGACGCCGTCGGCAATCGTCCAGTCGATGGTCGGCGAGGGCAGGGCGACGTAGAAGGGGACCCCATTGTCGCGCGCGGCGAGGGCCTTGAGGTAGGTGCCGATCTTGTTGCAGACGTCGCCCTGCGCGGTGACGCGGTCGCAGCCCACGATCGCCAGGTCGACGCGGCCATGCTGCATCAGATGCCCGCCGGCGTTGTCGGCGATCACCGTGCAGGGCACGCCGTGCTGCTGCAGCTCCCAGGCCGTGAGGCTGGCGCCCTGATTGCGCGGCCGCGTTTCGTCGACCCACACGTGCAGCGGAATGCCGGCATCGTGCGCGGCGTAGACCGGCGCGAGCGCGGTCCCCTGGTCGACGGTGGCGAGCCAGCCGGCGTTACAGTGGGTGAGTACCTGCACCGGGCGGCGGCTGCGCAGCCAGACCGCCTCGATCAGCGCTTTGCCGTGCGCGCCGATCGCGCGGTTGATCGCCACGTCTTCGTCGGCGATGGCGGCGGCTTCGCGCCACGCGGCGGCGGCGCGCTCCGGTGCCGGCAGCGGAGCCAGCAGGCGCGCCATCCGCGTCACCGCCCAGCGCAGGTTGATTGCAGTGGGGCGGGCGGCCGCGAGCGCCCGGCAGGCGGCGTCGATCGCGTCGTCCGCGGCGTCGGCGGCCGCGGCCACGGCGACGCCGTCGGCGCCGGCGGCGCCGATCAGCGGCGCGCCCCGCACCTGCATCGTGCGGATCGCCGCCTCGACGTCTTGCCAGGTGGCGAGCGCGACGGTTCCGAATTCGTGGGGCAGGCGGGTCTGGTCGATGATCCAGACGCGCGGTCGGGTTTCGTCGCGCCAGATGGTCCGGTAATGCCTGCCGTGTACGCGCATGGTGTCGGAATGCCGCTCGTCAAATCACGCGGTCGTTGCCGCCGTCGATCGGCACTTGCGCGCCGGTCGTCTTGGCGAACAGCGGGCCGCACATCTCGGCGACCATCTCGGCGACGTCGCGGCTGGTGACTTCGACGTGCAGGACGTTGTTGCGCTTGTACTCGTCGACACCCAGCCCGTAGTGGCGGGCGCGCTGGGCGAGCACGTCGTCGGTCCAGATGGCGGTATCGAACACCGCGTTGGGGTGAACGGTGTTGACGCGGATGCCGTCGTCGCCCCATTCGAGGGCGGCGACGCGCGCGAGCTGGGTCAGGGCGGCCTTGGATGCCGAGTACGCCGCCGCGCCCGGGCCGGGTGCCGGGACATTCTTGGAGCCGACGATCACCACCCGTCCGCGGCCCGGCGCCCGCGCGAGCAGCGGGTGCGCCCCCCGCGGCAGGGCGATGTTGGCGTCGAGGTTGACCGACAGCACCGCGCGCCATTGGTCGTCGGGCAGGTCCGCGATCTTGCGCCCGCCGGGAAAGATGCCGGCGTTGAGGATCAGCATGTCGACGCCGCCGTAGGCCGCGGCGGCCTGTTCCAGCGCGTCGTGCCGTTGCGCAGGGTCGGTGAGGTCGCAGACGATGCTCCGATAATCCGGGCGCTGGTGGCGGGTCGTGACCGACGGATCGCGGTCCAGGCCGACCACGGCGGCGCCGCGCGCCAGCAGCGCCGCGACGCAGGCCGCGCCGATGCCCGAGGCGGCGCCGGTCACGACCGCGATCTCGCCGGCGAAGGCGGCGGGCTTGCCGGCCTTGCGCAGCTTGGCCTGCTCCAGGTCCCAGTATTCGACGTCGAAGAGATCGCGCTCGGGCAGCGCACGGTACCCGCCCAGGGC
>JAJYBQ010000006.1 GCA_021778935.1 Pseudomonadota bacterium
GCTGTGGCGCAGCCCGATGCCGACCAAGGTCAGAAAGCCGACCATGCCGGCGGCGTTCAGTCCCACGCCGCTCCATACCAACGCGACCGTGCCGCCGGTCAGGGCCAGCGGAATCTCGAGCAGCAGGATGCCCGGGATCAGCAGGCCGTCGAACTGCAGCAGCAGGATGCCGACCAGGATCGCGAATGCGGCGAGCGTCGCGAGGAGCAGACCCAGGGCGGCCCGCTCGAGTTCGGCCGCAAGGCCGCCGAAGGCGATGCGATAGCCGGGCGGCAGGCGCAGATCGGCCAGGGCGCGCCGCGCCGCCGTCTCCGTGCTGCCCAGCGGCCCGGTCGGCGTGGCCAGGATGTCCAGCGCGCGGGCGCCGGCAATGTGGCGGATCTGGTTGGGGATTTCCACCAAGGCGAGACTTGCCAGCTCGCCCAGCGGAGTCCAACCGCCCCGGCTGCGGATCGGCAGCGCGGTCAGCGCTGCGATGGAGCGTTGCGGCGCATCGGCGAGCCGCAGGTACAGATCCAGGGGCACATTGCCCTCCGGCACGAGACGCACCACCCGGCCGTCGATGAGCGGGCCGAGTTGGGCGTAGAGCGCAGCAGGCGTCAGCCCGTGCGCCGCCAGGGCGAGGGGCCGGGGCTCGATCTGCAACTGCGTGACGGGATACCCGTCGTTGTCGAACACGTCGCGCAAGGCATCGATGCGGCGCAGGCGTGCCGTGATCGCGACGGAGAGGCGGCGCAGTTCGGGGATGGCGGCACCGAACACGTGGAGCACGAAGGGCTGGGACAGGCCCGAGAGGCTCTCGCCCACGCGCTCGATCGTTGGCGTATCCACCGCGAGTTGCACGCCCGGAAGCTGCGACGCGCGGCGAATGCGCTCGCCGATGGCGTCCAGGGCGTTGACGTCCGTTCCCGGCTTCAGTGCCACCTGGATCTCCCCGGCGTAGGCGGGCTCGGTATAGGTGGTGGACGATGCGGACCCGATGCGGGCGTACACGTGATCCACCGCCGGGTCGCGCAGCAGCCGCCCGGTGATGGCCTGCGCCGCCGCGCGCGTATCGAGCAGCGAAGCCCCTGGAGGCAGCGTGAACGCCTCCAGCAAAGCCCCCTCGTTGGGCAGCGGCAGGAAATCGACGGGCACCAGCGCCAGGCCGGCGAGGCTGACCAGGAGCACCGCAAAGGCGATTGCCAGGCTGGTCCGGGGCGCGCGCGCAACCCGGTCGAATAGCCGCTCGTTTGCGCGCTGCAGCGCGCGCAGGACGCGTTGCCCGCTGCGCGTGCCCGCGGACGGACGCGCTGCGAGAAAGCCCAGGCCCAGCGGAATCAGGGTCAACGACACCAGCAGCGATGCCGACAGGGCGACGATCATCGCCCACGAAAACGGAATGAAGAACAAGCCGACCAAGCCGCCGACGAAGAGCAGCGGCACGTAGATGGCGACATTGGTGAGCGTGCCGGTGACGTCGGGAATCACGATGCTCCGGACGCCATTCCGGACTCCTTGCCAATGCGCATCGCCGCGCTCCCAGCGGTGATGGATGCTCTCCAGCACGATGATCGCGTCATCGGCCAGCAGGCCGACCGCGACCGACAGCGCGCCGAAGGTCATCAGGTTCAGATCCTGCCCGAGCGCGTGCAGCGCCGCGATCGCCAGCGCCAGGGAAAGCGGAATGCTGAACGCCAGGACGACGATTCCGCGTCCCGCGCCCAGCACCCAGAACAAGACCAGCGCCGCCAGCGTTGCGCCGAGCAGGAGATTGCGCCCGAGGTCCGCTCCCACCAGTCTGACCAGATGCCCCTGGTCGTAGGTCTGCACCCAGCGGACGCCGCGAGGAAGCTGCGCGCGCGTTTCGTCCAGCATGGCCCGGACGGCCCTCGTGACGGCCACGGTAGATGCCCCCGGTTGCTTGACGACGCGGATCGCCACGCTGGGACGCCCGTCCAGCGACACGGCGCTATGGGTCGGCTCGGCGGCGCGGACGATGCGCGCCAACGCGTGCAGCGGGATCGGCCCGGCGCGGGCCGCAACCGGAATCCACCCCAGCGCATCGATGTGCGCGGGCAGGCTGCGGACTTCGATCGGTACATCGTTGTGGCCGAGGGTGAGGTACCCCGCAGGTGCGAACAAGACCTGCGACTGCACGGCTTGCACGATCCGTTCCACGCTCACGCCGTAGCGCCGCATGGCGTTGAGGTCGGGTTGGATCCACAGCGCTTCGTTGCCGGCGCCGAATACATCGACGAACTGCACTCCGGGGATTGCGCGCAGCGCCGGCGCGATGTCGGCCCGCACCGCCCGCTGCACCATCGCCGGGTCGATGCCCGCCGGAATTCGCGCGGTGTAGTCCGCCACCTCGTTGATCGCGTTGCCCATGATCTGCGCCACGGGGCGAGCCTGCGCCGGCAGATCCCCCCGGGCGCGGTCGATCGCCCCATTCACCGCTTGCAGATCGATCTGCGCGCTGCTTCCCGGACCAAAACGCACGTCGATTTCGACCGTGCCGTTGCCCATGACCGAGCGCACGCTGCGCAGGCCGGTCAGCGTCAGGATCTGGCTCTCCAGGGGCGATGCGACCAGCTGCTCCAGCTCCGTCGCGGTCGTCCCCGGCAAGGGGGCATGGACGCGGATCTGCGGGTAGTCGAACTGCGGCAGGACCTCGACCGGCGTGTGCAGGAACGAGTCCCCCGCCCACAGCAGGACGGCGCCGAGCACGAGCAGCCACAGCGCCCGGCGCCGCAACAGGCGTGGCAGGGGAACGTCGGGCGCCATGGATCAATCGGGTGGTTGGAACGACGCTGCGACGTCCCGGTGGTATTCCAGGAACGCGTTCCGGACCACGACCTGCTGTCCCGCCTGCAGTCCGGACGCGATCCAGGTTCGCCACCCGCGCACCGGCCCCGGGGTCACCTCCCGGGGCTCGTCGCCCTGCGCGGTGCGTACCAGCACCCACCAGCGACCGCGGTCCAGAATCAGTGCCGAGGTCGGCACCGCAACCATCCGGCTCGACGGTCCGTCGATCTCGACCGTTCCCCATTGCCCGTTGCCCCACCACGCGGGGGGTGCCACCGCCGTCGGGAGCAGGCCGACGCTTCGGCTGCCGTCGACCGCGGCGCTCGACGCGACCGCGACCACCCGGACCGGAATCGCGCCCGCGGCGCCGGACGGTTGGAAGCGTCCGGTCATTCCGACGTGCAACCGCGCCGCGTCGGCGCCGTAGTACGGCGCGCGGATCCACAGCTTGCCGGCCGGCAGCAGGGTCAGGATGGTTTCGCCCGCCGCCGTCTGTTCGCCGTCGGCCGCCGGTACCGCGATCACCGCACCCGTATCCGGTGCGCGGATGGTCTGCAGCGCCCGCGCTTCGCGCAGTTGCGCATCGGCGGACCGCACCGCTGCGCGCGCGACGATCCAGTCGCGCCGCGCGGCATCGACCGCCTGCCGGGTTGCCAACTGGTTCGCCAGCTCGCGCCGCACGATCGCCAGCGTCTGCTGCGCGGCCTCCTCCCGGGCCTGTGCGCTGCGCAGGGCCTGTTCGCGGACCGTGAGCAGGGATCGCATGCGCGGCCCGCGGATCCGTGCCAGGGATTCGCCGATCGTCACGACGTCGCCGGGCACGACCCGCAGACCACGCAGGGTTCCGGGAATGACCGCGCGCACCGGGAGGATCGTCGTCGGCGCGATCTGGCCGTAGGCGCGCAGGGCACGGGTCACTGTTTGCGCGCGAACGATGACGATGCCGTCCGCGGGCCCATCGGCGGGCGATGCGGCGGCGCCCATCGCACCGAGCATGCAGAAGATCGACAGGATCGATGCCGCCGTTCGCCTCCGCCGCCGGCGAGCGGCGCTCAGGCCGTCCATGTCCAGGCCAGAAGGGGATGGAGAACGCGTTCGCCGTATGCCGCACCCAGCACCACGGCGATTCCGAGCGTTCCCGCCGCGAGCGCAAGCGCGGCCCGGACGTCGAGCGCGGCCCGGACTTGCGTCCCGGCGCCGTCCGAAAGCGGTGACAGCAGCCTTGCGATGCGCCGCTGGAGCAATGGCGCGGCGCCGATCAGGGTTGCATCCGCGCCCGCGAACCGCGCCGCGCGGGGCCGCGAGGGCAGCGAAGACCAGCGGGCGGTTTCCAGGACGGCCGCCGCGAGATCGACGCCGGACGCGCCGCAACGGCGGGCCTCGTCGTCGCGCGCGCACTCCAGCAGCCCGAGCCAGGCATCGAAGCGGTCCGCGGCTCCGGGACAAGGCCACTGCAGGTCGGTCGCGATCTGCGCCAACCAGATGCGCAGCGGGTCGCGGTGCCGTACGTGCGCCTGCTCGTGTTCCCAGGCCGCGCGCATCGGGCCTTCGTCCAGGGTCCTGGCGAGGAACGGCGAAAATACGATCCGCGGGCGCAGCAGGCCGACGGTGCACACGGGAAGCTCCGGTGCGCGGACCAGTGCCCAAACGGCCCGGATCGACGCGCGGGCCGCGAGCGCCGCAAACGGCAGGCAGGCCGCGATCAGCATGGCCGGCCCGAGGCGTTCCTGCACCGGATCGGGCTCCCGGATCGCCCAGCCGCAGAGCCACGCGGCAACGACGAGCGCCGGCAGGAGCGGCAGCCACAACTGCACCCAGGCGCGGCGCTCCGCCAACGACGGCGCCTCTTCGCGTAGCGGCCGGCTCGGCAGGAATGCGCGCAGCTGCACGGCCAGGCCGCCGAGCAGAAGCAGCAGGATGGTCAGCAGGGTTTCACGTTCCATGTCCGGCCTTTCTCTTCTTTCGGATGGCGCGGTCGATCTCGGCAAGCAGTTCGGGGTCAATCTCCTCGACGGCCTCCACCAGCGCCGCCGCCGCGGCATGCGGGCCCGACCCCAGGAACCGGCCGACCAGATGGCGCGCCCGCGCCCGCTCCACCTCGCCGCGTTCGGCGGCCGGCGTATAGACGAAGCTCGCACCCTCCCGGCGGCGGGCGATCAACCCCTTTTCGCGCAGGCGATCGACCACCTTCGCCGTGGTCGTGTAGACGTAGCCCGCGGGAACACCCAGCCGCTCATGCAGTTCCCGCACCGATGCGGCGCGCAGATCCCAGAGGGTGGCAAGCACCGCGTATTCGAGATCGTCGGCGGGAAGACGGAAGCGGGGCATGGCGCCAGTCTACGACGGCGGTCGTAGACTGGCAATCCCCCGCGGAATCGGGGACGGGCCGGCCACCGGCCGTCCGGAATTCCTCGTCAAAATTTATTCGGCGCGTGTTCGGGCGCAAGTGCGGAAAAAGAAAGGTGTAATCGACACGCTTCTTCTTGGCCGGGGCGACGGTCGTGTGTAGCATCACCGCCAAGGAGACTCCGAGCGTGATTCGGCGCGCACCAGCGAGTCGGCGCGACAAGAATGCAAAAGCAATCCGATCTGGGGCCCAAGGCGACGTCGGAACGTGGCAATGGGGTGCGGTGGTTGTTTGCCATCGGCGGCATCCTCGTCGCGGTGGGATCCATCGTGCTGGCCGGCTGGATCTTCCGGGTGGCAGCACTGGTCCAGCTCATCCCCGGACTGGCCGGGATGCCGTACTCGAGCGCGATCGGCATTTCCCTGGCGGGAGGGGCGCTGGCGTCGGCCGGAAGCCGCCTTGCGCCGAACCGCAACGAGGGCACGGATCTGCGGCATCCGGGACGGATGCTTCCATTTGTTCTCGCCGCGCTCCTGGTCCTGCTGGGGCTGTTGGCGCTCGTCGGCTGGGAAAGCCACCGCAGGCTGGGTCTCGTTCCGAAGGAAGTCTGGTTTCCCGATCCCAATCCGTATTCCGGCCGGATGCGTCCTCTGTCCGCCGTGGCATTCATCGCAATCGGACTGGGCGTTGCCAGAACGCTGCTTTCCTCCGCATCCGGCCGGAGCTTGACGGTCCACGGGTTGAGCCTCCTCGCGACCACGGTCGGCCTGCTCGGGGTGATCGGCAGTGTCGCCAGTTTCGGCCGCGTTTTCTCCTGGTTTCTCGGGCCGACCCTGCCTGTCGGGATCTGCTTCCTGCTCGCCGGGCTCGGACTGCTGCTGCTGACTCAGGTGCGCCCCGATTCTCCCCCCTTGCAGGGGGCGGGGGATGTCGACCGAATCGGCTACCTCGCCGGCGCAATCGCCATTTTTATCGGGATGGTCGGTCTGGTCGGCGGATTTGCCGTGCTGTTCCCCCAGATGAAAGATGAATTGCAGGGCAAGCTCGCGATGTCCTTGGCAAACCGCGTTGGGCAACTGCAAGCGGAAATCACGGACACCTGGGTGCGCACGAGCGCATTTGCCAACAACCCGCCATTCCTGCGCGCGATGCGCAGACTGGACGCAAATCCCCGAGATGCAAGGGCGCGCGCCGAGATCGCGGAGCTTGCGCAGGAGTACCGCACATCGGTATTCACCGGAGTGGTGTTCCGCACGAGCACAGGGCACGTGGTTGCGCGCGCCGGGTCTTTCGCATTGAAACCGGAACTCGCCTTTCCGCTCCGCCTTCCAGCGCCGAGCACCCTGCTCTGGGACGACGGATACGTGATGCACACGCGCGTGGAAATGATCGAAGCGCGCCAGGTTGTCGGCTCGATGGAGGCCGAATGGCGACTGGATCCGGAAATCCTCGGGGACCTCCAGGCGTCGGGCGATTTTGGCAATACGCTGACGTTCGCGATCTGCGCGCCGTCCACCCCGAACCACATGGACTGTTTTCCATTCCGGGATACCGAGGGCAGGATATTGCGCAATGTGCCGGACCGACTCCGTGGGCGACTCGTTCCGATGGCGCACGCATTGGCCGGGAACACCGGGCAGGTCGATACCCTGGACTACCGAGGGGTCAAAGTGATCGCCGCGTATCAACCCGTGGGGTCTTCCGGTCTCGGCGCTGAACTGCGGATCGACGCAGAGCAGTTGTACGCGCCGATCGCGCATCGCGTATGGCCTTTGCTCTACGGATTGCCGATCCTGGCGTTCGTCGCGGTCCTCCTTGTACGGCTGCAGATGCTGCCCATCGTCCGGCGCATGTCGGAAAGCGAGGTACGTTTCCGGACCATGGCGGATTACACCTACGACTGGGAGTATTGGCGGGGGGTCGACCGGGAGTTCATCTACGTCACCCCTTCCTGCGAGCGCACCACCGGCTATACACAATCGGAGTTCCTGGCCGACCCGGAGCTGATTGATCACATCGTGCATCCGGAGGACCGCGAGCGCCTGGAAACCCACTTGAAAGACTATCGGGACGATACCGAGCACGCCCTCGATTTCCGCATCCTCACGAAGGGCGGGGAAGTGCGCTGGATCGCACACGGATGCCACCCGGTTTTCCGGGAAAACGGGGAATTTCTGGGGCGACGCGCCAGCAATCGCGAAATCACGGATCGCAAGCGCGCAGAAGCACAACTGGAAGACACGAAAGAGCTTCTGGAAATGGCGCTGGAGGCGTCGGCGTTGGCAATCTGGGATTACGACATCCGCGGGGGAAAGGTATCGTTTGACGCGCACTGGGCTGCCATGGTCGGTGCCGCTCCGGGCGCAACCGTGGTCGATACGCAAACCTTGATCAGGCGCATTCATCCGGACGACGCGCGGCAGATCGCGAACGTGGCCGGCGCAGCGATGAAGGGAGAAATGTCGCTTTTTCAGGAACAGGTCCGCTACGAGACGCAATCGGGGGCGTGGAAATGGATTCTGTGCAGCGGCATGATCAAGGACCGGGACGCCCAAGGAGGGGCGATTCGCGCCATTGGAACGGTGCGGGACGTCACGGAGCAGAAGTCCGTGGAGGAGCAATTCCACCACTGGGCGTACTACGATCGACTGACCGACCTTCCCAACCGCCGGCTGCTCGAGGACCGGCTACAGCAGTCCGTCGCCCAGGCCCATCGCGGTCGGTCGCGGCTGGCACTCCTTTTCATCGACCTGGATAAATTCAAGCCGATCAATGACGAATTCGGACATGAAGTCGGAGACTGGCTGCTTCGGACCGCGGCGCTACGCATGCAGGAGTGCGCCCGCCAATCGGATACCGTGGCGCGACTGGGTGGAGACGAGTTCGTCGCCGTGCTGCCGACGATCCGCGATGTGACCGACGCGATTGGTGTTGCCGAGAAAATCCGCAAGACGCTTGCCGCGCCGTTTGTCACATCGGACGGCAATCGGCTTTCCATCTCATCGAGCATCGGGATCGCGCTGTATCCGGACCACGCCCGCAACGCGCGCGAATTGCTGCATCGGGGCGACGAGGCGATGTACAGTGCAAAGGGCGCGGGTCGCAACGTCGTCATCGTGTCGGAGGCGCCGAGTTCGCCCCTCCGGGTTGAATACCCCGCCGCGCATCTGGTCTGGAAACCCGGGTACGCCTGCGGGGAATCAACCATTGATCGGCAGCACCGTCAACTCTTTCGCTTGGCAAACGTGCTTCTCGACCGGGCGGCAACCCGCGAAACGGATCCGAAGCGCTTCTCCGCGGCGTTCGACGCGCTTCTCTCGCACGTCGCGCAGCATTTTTCCGACGAAGAATCAATCCTGCGCGAACATGGCGATCTCCAGTTGGGGGAGCACGCACAGGAACACGAGCGACTCATGGAGCGCGCGCTTGAACTGCGCCGCCAGGCGGACCAACCGGACTGCCCGATTGGCAAGGTTCTCCAGTTCCTTGCCGGCGAAGTCGTGGCTGAGCATATGCTGCGAATGGACAGGAAATTCTTCGGGTTGTTCCAGAGCGAGAAGGAATCGAAACACCTTGGCGATGAGAAACACGGTGCCGCTGAAGGGGCCAAGCGCGCAAATTCCTCGTGATGAAAACGGCCTTCCATGGGCCGGGATGCCCGAATTGCCGGTTCTGGCCGAGCGCGCGCCAATGGTCATGTCTATCGATTCACAGCCTCCAGCCCCTTCGCATTCGCGCTCGTCAGTTCTTCATTCCTGAGCACGAAATCGCCGCCGTCGGTGAGCCGCTCGAGGACCAGATCGATGAAACGGCGCACCCGGGCGGGCTGGGCGGCGCGGCTACCGTAGTAGACGAAGAGGCTGTAATGGTCGGCGATGTGTTCGAGCAATAGCGGCACGAGGCGCCCTGAGCGAATGAGCGAGGCAACCGTCGGCACGGCGAGTTGGCCGATGACTTCGCCGGCGAGGACGGCGCGCAGCTCGAAGGCCTCGTCGTTGGTGCAGAAGGCGGGGCGGACGTGTTGGTCCTGCATGCTGTCGCCAACCCGCACGCGCCAGGGAACGATACGGCCGTCATTGGCCCGGCGAAATGCGCTACAGCGATGGGAATCCAACTCGTACAGCGTTTGCGGCGCCCCGTACTTGCGCAGATAGGTCGGAGCGGCGCAGATCACCAACTGCATCGGGAACAGCCGGCGCGCGATCAGGCCTTCTTCCGGCGGGTTGCCTAGGCGGAACCCGACGTCGACGCGGTCTTCGACCCAGTTGCCGACGCGGTCGTCGAGCTGGACGTCGGGTTGTACCTCTGGATAGAGGCGGCAGTATTCGTCCAGTACCGGACCGATGACCGGCTGAAGCACCGTACGCGGCCCGACGATGCGCAGCGGACCGGCGAGGTCTTCCTTGGTCCTCCGGGCCGCCTGCAGTGCTTGCTGAAGGCCGATCAGAGAAGGCTGGGCGGCCTCGAAAAAGCGCTGGCCTTCCTCGGTGGGCGACATGCTCCGAGTGGTCCGGTGAAACAACCGTACCCCCAGGGACTGCTCCAACTGAGCCAGCGCCTTGCTGGCGGCCTGCGGCGAGATCTGTTGCGCCAAGGCGGCCTTGCTCAGGCTGCCGAGTTCGACCGTGCGCACAAAGGTGGTGATGGAACGCAATTCGTTGATCGGCATCGCCCATTGTTCCCGGCGGGATTCGCATCATTCGGTTGTAAATGATTCCGCCAATTTCGCGCTAGTTTAATGTTTATCCGAGAACTAGAGTTCCGTCCATCGAAATCCCCCACGCATGGCAAAGGACCGTCGAATGGACAACTTCACCTTTTTCAACCCGACCAAGATCGAGTTCGGCACCGGCAAAGAACAGCGGATCGGCCAGCATCTGGCCGAGTACGGCGTCAAGAAGGTGCTGCTCTGCTTTGGCAGCGACCGCATCAAGCGCGACGGCCTGTTTGCCGTCGTCACGAAGAGCCTGGCCACGTACGGCATCCAGTTCGTCGAATGCGGCGGAATCGTCAGCAATCCGGTCCTCTCGAAAGTCCGCGAAGCCATTGCATTGGCGCGCAGCAACCAGGCCGACGCCATCCTGAGCGTGGGCGGCGGCTCCGTGCTCGACAGCGCCAAAGCCATCGCCGCCGGCGCTCTTCACGACGGCGACGTCTGGGACCTGTTCATCGGCAAGGCCGCCATCGAAGGCGCGCTGCCGGTGTTCGACATCCTGACCCTGGCCGCCACCGGCAGCGAAATGAACAGCGGCGCGGTCATCACCAACGAAGCGACCAAGGAAAAGTTCGCCATCGACTCCGTGCATACCTTCCCCAAGGTGTCCATCGTCAATCCGGCGCTGATGAAGACGGTGTCGCGCGACTATCTGGTGTACTCGGCGGCGGACATCATCGCCCACTCGATCGAAGGCTATTTCACGGCCAAGGTGCAGCCGCGCTTTCACTCGCGTCTGGTCGAAGCCATTGTCAATACGGTGATCGAAACGACGGAGACGCTGCTGGCCGATCCCGACCACTACGACGCCCGTGCCGAGTTCGCCTGGGCTTCCACCCAGGCCCTGAATGGCGTGACATACGCCGGGACTTCCGGCTTCAGCTATCCCAACCACATGATCGAGCACTCCCTATCGGCGCTCTTCAATGTGCCGCACGGAGCAGGCCTTTCGGTCGTCATCCCGGCGTGGATGAAGTGGTATCGGGCCCGCAACCCGGCTCAGTTCGAGCGCTTTGCCAAGAACGTGTTCGGCGTTGCCACCGCCGAGCAGGGCATCGCCGCCCTCGAATCGTGGTTCGACAAGATCGGCACGCCCACGCGGCTGTCGCAACTGGGCATCACCGAAGCCGACCTGCCGGCCACGATCGAAAACGTGCTGGGCAACGCCCGCTATTTCGGCATCGCCGACATCTATCGCCGGGATGTGGTCGCCGTCATCTTGGAGAGCGCGCTGTAAGCATTCTCCGCTCGCGCCGGAACATCCCTCTCACCAGGAGCCGCATGGACACGCAAGCTGGGAAGTCTGGAAGTGTCGGCCATGGGGCTCGGTTGCATGGGGATGACCTCCGCCTATGGGCCTCCTGGCGATCGGGAGCAGATGATCGCGCTCATCCGCGGCGCCGTGGACCGCGGCGTGACCTTCTTCGATACGGCCGAGGCCTATGGGCCTTTCCGCAACGAGGAACTGCTCGGTGCGGCCATCGCGCCTTGCCGTGCGCGGGTGGTGATCGCCACCAAGTTCGGCTTCGACATCGATCCGACGACCGGCGAGCGTCGAGGCGGCGTGAACAGCCGACCGGAGCACGTCAAGCTCGTCGCCGAGGCCTCGCTCAAGCGCCTGGGAGTCGATGTCATCGACTTGTTCTATCAGCACCGCGTCGACCCGGCGGTGCCTATCGAGGATGTCGCCGGCGCCGTCAAGGACTTGATCCAGGAAGGCAAGGTCAAGCACTTCGGTCTCTCGGAAGCGGCCGCACACACCATTCGGCGAGCGCACGCCGTTCAGCCCGTCGCCGCGGTTCAGAGCGAGTATTCGTTGTGGTGGCGGGAACCCGAGCGAGATGTCCTGCCGACGCTGGAAGAACTCGGCATCGGTTTTGTCTGCTTCAGTCCGTTGGGTGCGGGCTTCCTCACCGGCAAGATCGACGAAACGACCAAGTTCGACAGCACGGACTTCCGGACGACGGTACCGAGATTCGCCCCGGAAGCGCGGAAGGCGAACATGGCCTTGGTCGACCTCGTGCGCGACGTGGCAGCCCGCAAAGCCGCCACGCCCGCGCAAATCGCTCTGGCCTGGCTCCTGGCCCGGAAGCCGTGGATCGTGCCCATCCCGGGAACCACCAAGCTTCACCGCCTGGACGAGAACCTCGGCGCCCTCGCGATGGAACTCTCCGCGGATGACTTGCGGGAGATCGATGCCGCGGCCTCGAAGCTCCATTTGCAGGGGGCCAGGCTGCCGGCGGCCGCTCTGGCGATGACCGGGCGCTAGCGTTCAATCCGCTTTCCGCAACCGACCCGGTACGTCCATGCCACTGTACCGACAACATTCGCACCGGGGTGCAAAACCGCAGTACGGTTTTGCACCCCTCCGGCCCTGGCCGTGTTGCGATCGTGCGCTTAGAAGGCGAAGTTCGCCGTGGTATCGGGCACCGTGATGGACAAGGACTTCGTCGTTCCCGTACCCGCATCGGCAGCCAAGGAATAGGCGCCGGGGAGGTTGCTCGGGTCCACCCCGAACGGACCGAGGAGCCCCGTCGTCGGCGAGAACGTCGCGACGAGCGGCGCGGCGGTCGGAAGGCTCATCGAGTAAGCGCCGGTAAGGCTGTCCGCATTGGCAAATCCGATCTCCGCTTGGAGACCGGCGGGGAAGCTCTGCAACGCCTCGATCGCCGCCGTCGCCGGCGCACCGGAGACCGTGACCGTGCCGCTCGCCGGCGCCATCGTCGAACTCACGAATCGGATCGGCAAGGACGAGGGGTTCAAGTGCACGGTCGCGCCGGCGCCGACGGTCACATCTTCGACATCCATCGCAGTCTCATTGGCGGCCGTAATCACGACCTGATACGGGACGTTGTTCTGATACGCGGTGTCCAAGACAGGAGAGAGAGTGAAATGCCCGGTGGTCGGGTCCGCCACCGTCGACTTGACCACCGTCACCCCGGTGGACGCGTTGTAAATCTGCGCGCTCACCGTAACGGGCGTGGCCGGGTTGCCCGCCACAGCAAGGTCGACATAACCGTCGATGGTTCCGCTCACCACGACCGGATCGATGCTGATCACCGGCTTGAGCAGGTACTTACCCGAGTTCCCCGCAGAGACGACCGAACGGCAGGCATCGAAGTCGAGAACCACGTCGGCCAGCGTATTGGCGGTCACGGTGAACTGGCCGATGAGTTTGATCCCGGTCTGCAGTCCGCTGGGCACTGTCAACGGGTAAGGCACGCCGCCATCCACGACGTAGTTGGCGTTTCCGGTGGATGCCAGCAGGAGACGGATCTGCTGATACTGGCCCGCGGGAAGCGCGGTCGTGCCCAGAGACTGCAGCACGCCGTTGGTAAGCGTCGTCAGATCGACCTGCAAGGGGATCGGCAAAACGATGTCGACCCAGCCCGGATCGGAGGCGTGTGCCGAAGCGCTTTGATGAACGCGGACTTCGGTGACCGTGACCTGTACGTCCGTGACGCCGCTCGAATGCCGTATCCGGCGCGACGGGCTCGGCCAGCGACCCGTCCTTTTTCGGCCTTTTTCGCTTTCTTGTCGCTGCGCTGCTGACCCTTGGCGATGAGGTGCCTCTCGTGATGAGTTTTGAGGCCGCGAGAACCGACCGTGCGCCGAGTGTGAGCCTGTTCACCGGACCCCGCCTCGCGCGGCATTCATCGCCGCACGGCCCTCGCCGCCTTGTTGATTCCTTCTGTGATCATCGGGTGGGGGAATGCCGCGTCGGCCAGCACCGCGGCAGTCGCCCCGGTTTGCACGGCCAACGCCAGCGGTGCGATGACATGCGCAGCGTCGAGGCCCGCCACCTGTGCGCCGATCAGGCTGCCGGTGTGCCGCGCGAAGACGAGGGTCAGGAATCCTTCCCGCTCGTCGAGGATCTGCGCGCGCGAGTCGATCCGGTAATCGTACGTCGCCGAAACCGCGTCGATTCCCTGGCGCGTGGCGGCTTCGGCAGTCACCCCGACCCACGCGACTTCGGGTTCGGTGAACACCACGAAGGGCACTGCGGTGAAATTCATTCGTCCCGATCCCCGACCCTCGCTCAGAATGTCCTCCGCCGCGACCAGGCTTTGCCGCACGGCGGAATGGAAGAGCATGCTGCGGCCGTTGACGTCGCCCGGCGCGTAGACGTGCGGCACCGTGGTCCGCATCCGGTCGTCGACCGCGATCCGCCCGGCCGGCAGGCCGAGCGCGGCAACCCCGTCCGGGCCGACCGATTCGCGCCCGGTAGCCATCAGCACGCAATCGGCGGAAATCGATTGCGCCTCCCCCGCGCGTTCATACCGGACCCGCAGTTCGCTGCCGGCGCTCCGTTCGATCGCCGTCACCCTGGCGTCGGTGACCAGGGTCATGCGTCGCGCCAGCGCGCCATGCAGGTAGCGTGCGAGCGCGCCGTCGGCCCCTGGGAGGATCTCGGCGGTCGCCTCGAGCACGGTCGCCTGCGCCCCGAGGCGTTGCAGCATCGAGGCGGTCTCCAGGCCGATGTACCCGCCGCCGATCGCCACCAACCGGCGGGGGAACGGCAGGTCGGCGCCGAGGCGAAAGAAATCGTGCGAGGTGACGGCCAGTTCCGCCCCCGGGATCGCCAGGACGCGTGGCCGCGATCCGGTGGCGAGAATCATGTGCTCGGCGCGATAGCGCAGGATCTCGCCGCCGGCGGTTGCGACGGCGATCGTGTGATCGTCCAGGATGCGGCCCACGCCTTGGTGCATCGTGAGCGGCGAGCCCGCGAGTTCCTCGCGGTGCTGGGCGTAGCGAATCGATTGCACGCGGTCCTTGTGCGCGAGGACGCCGCGCCAGTCGACCTCCGGCGTCGTGCCACGCAGGCCGAACCGTGGGTATTTCTCCGGCCAGGAGCGCACCAGGGCCACCTCGCGAACCGCTTTGGAAGGAACGCAGCCTTCGGCCAGGCAATCCCCGCCGAGATTGCCGAACGGATCGACCATCGCGACGGTGCGGCCGGCGCCGGCCAGTCGGAAAGCCGCCGGATAGCCGCCGCCGCCCGCTCCCAGGATCATCACGTCGACGTCGATTTCCTGCGTCATTGCGCTCTCCCGTTCCGGTTGCGCGACGTTCTCGGACTTCGTCCATCGCGGCGTGCGGGGGATTCCACGGAACTGTCGCGACGCGATGCGACAATCTGTCGCATCGGCAAACGATACGCTCCCCGCTAGCATGCGCGGCCATGTTCCAGTCCATGTCCGTTTCGGGAGGGGGTCGCATCATGTCTTTGGGTTTCGCGCGCCAGGCCGGGCGCTTTCCCGCAACGTCCCGCCGGGCCGGCCGTATGTTTCACCGCCGCGCGCTTGCGGCGGCGCTCATCGCGGCGTCCGCCGCCGCGCTGGCGCCGGGCGCGGCCGAAGCCTGCGCCTGCGGCTGCGACATCTTCGACCTTGGCGCCACCAACGCGTTTCCGAATTCCTCCGAATCCGGTTGGAGCGCGTGGCTGCGCTACGACTTCATGAACCAGAACAGGAACCGCGTCGGCAGTTCCTACGCGCCCGCCGCCGACAATCTGGACAAGGCCATCAAGACCAGCTTCTACACCCTGGGCACCCAGTACCAGTTCAATGCCAGCTGGGGGGGGATGGTGGAGGTGCCGATCTTCCAGCGTGCGTTCACGTCGACCGGCGATGGCACGGCATATCCCGCGGGGTCGATCTTCACCAGCAAGGTCACCGACATGGGTGACACGATGGTCCAGGGCATCTATTCGGGATTTGCGTCGGATCACTCGACCGGATTGACTTTCGGCCTGAAGCTGCCGACCGGGAACTACACGGGTCCTTACGTTCCGGCCAATCCTCGGCTCGGCACGACCGGCGGGCTGGCGTACGATCGGGACACCGCGCCGGGAACCGGCAGCACGGATCTGTTGATCGGCGGCTACCACCTCGGATTTCTGACCCGGGACATGAGGTTTTCCTACTTCACGCAGGCGCGCTACGACATCGCGTTCCTCGAGCGCGCGGGCGCGAGCGGGACGTACCGCCCGGGCAACGAGCTTGATGCCGCGGCCGGGGTGCAATACAACCTCGGCGCTCACGGCCCGTTCCAGAACATTGCGCCCTTGCTGCAGATCCTGGCCAGCTATCGTGACCCGGACAGCGGTACGGCGGCCTCGCCCAACAGCGGCTTCCGGCGCTGGTTGATCGGTCCCGGCGTCGCGATGAGCTTCAGCAAGTTCACGCTGTATGCCAACGTCGACATCCCGATCATCGATCACGTGTTCACGGACGTGCCCGCGTCGGGGAACTATGGGCAGCTCGTGCCTTCGACGATCTGGCAGATGCAGTTGGCATACAACTTTTAGGAAACCTCCTGAGAAACAAACTCGCTGTCGGCGGGCGCGACGCGGCGTCGCGAAGCCGGGAGGTGCCCTGACTCACCGCCACGCGACCAACCGCCACTGCAGGTAGCGCTCGACCATCGGGCCGCCGCGGTTGGGGGTGAAGTAGTGCCCTTGCGTGCGGCGCAACACCCAGCGGCCGATCCGCGGCGCGAACCAGACGACTTCGCTGCGGAAGCTTTCCGTGCGGTTGAAGTCGTTGCTGGTGAAGTCGATGCTGTTGTGATAGCGCACGGCGTCGAAGGTTCCGGCGGGAACCGCGATCGACTCCCAGCCCAGGACATGCGTGATCTGGTTCCACGGCATGTCGAAATCGGGCGTGCGAAGGGTGTGATAGCGGGCATGCACCGATGTCGATCTCCCGGGATCGACCGGTAGCCGCGGCCACGCCGGAATCGGCTCGAGGAAGACGACGGGCGGGTCCCAGTAGGGGTCCTGCACGACCCTGCCCCAGGGTCGCTGGATTTCGTCGGCAAGTGCCTCGTGCCGGGCGCTGGTCCGTTGCAGGTGGATGTCCGGTGCAACGGCGACCAGCGTTTCGGTCACCGTGTCCACCACCATGTTGCGATACAGGTCGCGCACCTCGTACACCCAGCGTTGACCGATGGCGGGTGGGCGGACGGTGGCCTCGGGCGGCGCCGCGATCGGCGTTCCGGCGTCGCGCCGATTGCCGATGCCGACGCACGCCGCCGGCAGCGTACAGAAGAGGCCGAGAAGAATTCTGCGGTTCGTTTCCATGTGCCGGGTTATAGGCGAGGTGAGCGGGCCGCACAAGCGGCCCAGGCGAGCGGCTCCCGATGGTGGCGGCGGGACGACACCATCCCGACGCCGGTCATCATGACGCAACCGGCACGTGATCCGGCGGCAGGCCGTCGAAGAAGTCGACCTCGCCGGTCTCCAGCGAATATTCCGCGCCGACGACGAGCAGGCCGTCGTTTTCGATCAGCTGTTCGATGAGCGGGGAGCCGTGCCGCAAATGATCCGCCGAGGCGCGGATGTTGGCCCGCACCGCGCGGCCAAGGAGCATCTCGGGGTCGCGCTCCAGGCCGGTCCCCAGCAGGTTTTCCACCGACGGGCGGACCCGGTCGACGATCGTGTGCAGGTTGCGGGACTGCATCGGCACCGGCCGTTGCAATTGTTCGATGGTTGCCAGCACTGCGCCGCAGCGCGAATGGCCCAGTACCACGACGAGCCGCGTTCCATATTGTTCGGCGGCGAATTCCACGCTACCCACCTGCGACGGCGCGACGATGTTGCCGGCAACCCGAATGACGAACAAGTCTCCCAACCCCTGGTCGAACACGATCTCGACCGGCACCCGGGAATCCGAGCAGCCGAGGATCACGGCGAACGGCGCCTGGCCGGCGGCGGCCAATTCGAGGCGCCGTTCGTGGCTCACGACCGCGCCGCGGTTGTGCAGTTCGGTGGCGAAGCGCCGGTTGCCCGCGCGCAGTCGGGCGAGCGCTTCCTGCGCCGGGATACGATTCACAGCCTGCCCCTCCGATCTCCGTTGGTGAAACCGAGCAGCGGACGATCGAATCCGCGCCCGAGTGCGAATGCCTTGACCAGTTCGCCCATCTCCGCTTCGGACAGCAGGCGCTGCACCGCGCCCGCATCCGCGGCGCTTACGCCGCCGGCGAGCATCCGCTCCAGGATCCCGGCGTTCATGAGGAAGCGCGCCTGCGAGGTGTAGCCCAGCACGTCCAGGCCGGCGCCGCGCGCCGCCTCCGCGCAGGCGGAGAAGTCGACATGCGTCGTGATGTCGTTGAGGCCGGGCAGCCAGAGCGGGTCGGCGTGGGAGCGTTGGCGGTAGTGGCACATCAGGGTGCCCATCGCCCGCTGCGGATGATAGTACTCGCGCCGCGGGAAACCATAGTCGAACAGCAGCGCCACGCCGCGCTCCAGGCAGGCGCCGAGCGCCGCGATCCACGCCGCGGCGAGCGGGCACCATTCGGAGCCGTAGCCCTCCGGCAGGCGTCCCGCCTCCGGGTCCGGAGCCCCTCGCGGGAAGAGCGCCGCTTCGATCGCCGCGACTTCCTGGCGCAGGGCCGCATCGGCCGGCCGGCCTGCGAAGGCCAACTCGTCGCGCTCCCGATCCCAGGTTACGCCGCGCTCGAATACCGCGTCGGCGCCGCGCACGAACAGACGCACCGGCAGGACGTCGAGGACTTCGTTGGCGAGCATGACGCCGGCGAACGCATCGGGCAGCGTGTCGAGCCACTGCACCGGCAATCCCGCCAGTCGCTCCTGCTGGCGGGCACGCAGATCGGCGGATACCTCGAGGATGCAATAGCGCCGCACCGGGGTTCCCCGCCGTTTCATCTCCTGCATCAATTCGGCTGCGAGCGCACCGGTTCCGGCGCCGAATTCGAGTACTTCCGCGGGGGTCGATGCGAACACCTGCGTGACCTGGGCGGCGATCGCCCGGGCGAAATAGGGCGAAATCTCGGGTGCGGTGACGAAATCCCCCGCCGCGCCGAACTTGCGGCCGGCAGCGTCGTAGTACCCCAGGCCGGGTTCATAGAGTGCCATTTGCATGTAGGCATCGAACGGCAGCCAGCCGTCGGCCTCCTCGATGCGCGCGCGGATCCGCCCCTGCAGCGCCCGATTGCGGGCGAGCGATTCGGGGTCGGGTTCCGGGAGCGGCGGCGTCTGCATGGGGCGTATGGTAGCGGCCCGGGATGATTTGGCATTGCCCGGGGGCGCGGTCCGGCGAACACCGGGTTCCGCGCGCCGCTCCGCGCCTGCTGTCGCTTCGGGCGCAAGGGACCCGGTACGCGCCGGACTGCGGCGTGGCGGCGCTTCCCGCCGCGCTCAAGGTTGCAGTCGACGTGCCGATGCGATGAACGCGCGCAGGTAGTCGACGCCGAGGTCTTCCTCGCGCGCCCCGAGAAAAATCTGCTTGGCGATGCCTTGCGGCCCCAGGCGGACCGCGGTGATGTCCATCCGGTCGGCATAGTGGTCGACCAGCCAGCGCGGCAGCGCGGTCACGCCGCGGCCGCTGGCCACCATCTGCAGCAGGATGTCGGTGGTTTCGATCGTCTTGTGGCGCCGGGGGGCGATGCCGGCCGGCGCGAGGAACTGGCTGAAGATGTCCAGTCGCTCGGGCGAGACCGGGTAGGTGATGAGGACTTCGTGCGCCAACTGCGGCGGCAGCACATGATCCATCTGCGCCAGCGGATGGTCGCGCCGCACCGCCAGAACCTGTTCGTAATCGAACACCGGTTCGAACGCGAGACCCGATCGGAACAGCGGGTCCGGCGTCACCAGCAGGTCGATTTCGTAGCCGAACAGGGCGCCAATGCCGCCAAACTGGAATTTCTGCTTCACGTCGACATCGACATCGGGCCAGGCGGCGAGATACGGCGCGACGACCTGGAGCAGCCATTGGTAGCAAGGGTGGCACTCCATGCCGATGCGCAGGGCCCCGCGCTCGCCCTGTGCGAACTGGCGCAGGCGGCTTTCCGCGAGGGCGAGTTGCGGCAGTACCCGGTTGGCGAGCGCCAGGATGTACCGGCCCGCCGGGGTCAGGCGCAGGCTGCGTCCTTCGCGTCGCCAGATGGCGGTGCCGAGTTGGCCTTCCAGCTTGCGCATGCGGTGGCTGAGCGCCGACTGGGTCAGACAGAGCACGTCCGCCGCCGCGGTGAGCGACCCCTGCCGTTCGACCTCCTGCACGATGGCCAAGTGTTGCCGCTCGATCATATGTAATGAAAAATAGTCATCGATACGTGAGATAAGACCATTTTACTTCATGATTTGGTCTCTCTAGGATGCGCTTCCTGGCTTTCCATCCATTGAGGCGTTTTCCATGGTCACCACGCACAATCTCGGATTCCCCCGCATCGGCGCTCGGCGGGAGTTGAAATTCGCACTGGAGTCGTACTGGAAGGGCGAGTCTTCGTCCGCAGCGCTGCGCGACCTCGGCGCTGCGCTGCGCCAGCGGCATTGGGCGTCGCAGGCGGCCCTCGATTGGGTGCCGGTGGGTGATTTCTCGTTCTACGACCAGGTGCTGGACATGAGCGTCACGCTGGGCAACCTGCCGGAGCGGGCGCAGCGGCTTGCGGGGGACGCACTCGACCGCTACTTTCGCGTCGCGCGCGGCCGTTCCGCACCGGACGCGGCGCCCGCCGGCGGCGCGGACTGCTGCGCGGGGATCGCCGCCGGTGAAATGACCAAGTGGTTCAACACCAACTACCACTACATCGTTCCCGAACTCACCGTCGACACCGAATTCCGCCTCGATCCTGCGCGCCTGCTCGAGCAGTTGGCCGAGGCCCGGGCGGCGGGCGTCAACGCCAAGCCCGTCATCATCGGCCCGGTGACCTACCTCGCGCTGGCCAAGGCGAAGGACGGCTCGGACCGGCTGGCGCTGCTGCCGCGCCTGTTGCCCGTCTACGCCCAGCTCCTCGACGCGCTCGCGGCCGCGGGCGCGGAGTGGGTCCAGGTCGATGAGCCGGTGCTCGCCACCGATCTCGATGCCCACTGGCGGTACGCCTTTCACGATGCGTACCACACGCTGAAGTCGGCCCGAGCCAGGTTGTTGCTCACCACCTATTTCGGTCCGCTGCGGGAAAACCTGCATCTGGCGGCGACCTTGCCGGTCGCGGGCCTGCACATCGACGTCGCGAACGGGCGCGACGACATCCTGCCGGCGTGCAACCTGCTGCCTTCGCACAAAATCCTCTCGCTCGGTGTGATCGATGGGCGCAACGTCTGGAAAACCGACCTCGGCGCCGTGCTGGATTGGCTCGAACCGGTGTCCCGGCAGTTCGGCGACCGGCTGTGGATTGCGCCGTCCTGCTCGCTGCTCCATGTGCCGGTGGACCTCGAGTGCGAGGACGATCTCGACCCGGAAGTCAAGTCCTGGATGGCATTCGCATTGCAGAAGCTCGACGAACTGCAGGTACTGGCCACCGCGCTGCGCGAAGGGCGCGGCGCGGTTTGCGAGGCGCTGGCCGCAAATCGGAGCGCGCTGGCGGCGCGGCACGCCTCGCCGCGCACACGCGACCCGGCGGTGCGGGCCCGTGTCACCGAGACCGCGGCGCATCGCGGCGAACGGGCGAGCGCATACCCGGTGCGTGCGGCTAGGCAGGCTGCGATATTGGGCCTGCCGGCGTATCCGACGACGACGATCGGCTCGTTTCCGCAGACCGCCGAAATCCGGCAGGTTCGCAGCGCGTTCCGGGCGGGGAAAATCGACGCCGATGCCTACCGCCGCGCGATGGAGGGCGAGATCAGCCGGTGCGTGCGTGCGCAGGAGGAACTGGGCCTGGATGTGCTGGTGCATGGCGAGCCGGAGCGCAATGACATGGTCGAGTATTTCGGGGAACAGCTCGAGGGCTTCGTGTTCACCCGCCACGGGTGGGTGCAGTCCTACGGCTCCCGGTGCGTGAAGCCGCCCGTCCTGTTCGGCGACATCCGCCGTCCGAAGCCGATGACGATCGACTGGATCCGACATGCGCAGTCGCAGACGGCCAAGCCGATGAAGGGCATGCTCACCGGGCCGGTGACGATGCTCAACTGGTCGTTCGTGCGCGACGACCAAGCGCGCGCGGCGTCGTGTCGCCAGCTGGCGCTGGCGATCCGCGATGAAGTGCTGGACCTGGAGCGGGCCGGCATCCGTGTGATCCAGATCGACGAGGCGGCGCTGCGCGAGGGCTTGCCGCTGCGCCGCGCGGAGTGGGACGGGTACCTGGATTGGGCGGTGACGTCGTTTCGGATCGCCGCCAACGGGGTGCGTGACGAAACGCAGATCCACACCCACATGTGCTATTCGGAGTTCAACGACATCATCGCGGCGATCGTGCGGATGGATGCCGACGTCATCACCATCGAAACCGCGCGCTCCGACATGGAATTGCTCGATGCGTTCAAGGGCGTTGCGTATCCGAACGCGATCGGGCCGGGGGTTTACGACATCCACTCCCCCAACGTCCCGACGACGGCGGAGATCGTCGCGGCGATGCGCAAGGCCGCGGCGCACATTCCCTGCGATCGCCTGTGGGTCAATCCCGATTGCGGGCTCAAGACGAGGCGCTGGGAGGAGGTGCTGCCGGCGTTGGCGAACATGGTGGCGGCGGCGAAGACGCTGCGTTTTGCCTGAGCGCCGCCCGCCGGCGATTCCCGAACCCGATACACTGCGCGGTGGGCGCGCCGGGCGCGACCCGCGGTGCGGGAAAAGGGGTTCGCGAGGATGGCTGGAGGGGCGGGGCGATCGGAAGGGCGGGTGGCAGTGGTGACGGGCGGGGCGCGCCGTCTCGGCGCCGCCATTGCGGCCGCCCTGGCGAGCCATGGGTGGGACGTTGTCGTGCATTACCGGCATTCGCGCGACGACGCGTTGCGGGTCGTCGCCGACATCCAGGCCGCGGGCCGGCGGGCGGCGGCCGTGTCCGGCGATCTGTCGCGCGGGGACGAGGTCGATGGGCTGCTGGACGCGTGCGATCGCGCCCTGGGGCCGGTGCGCTGCCTGGTCAACAATGCGTCGGTTTTCGAGTTCGATACCGCCGCGACGTTTTCCCGGCAGGCGTTCGATCTGCACATGGCCACCAACCTCGCCGCGCCGGTGCGGTTGGCGCAGTTGCTGTACGCGCGCATGCCCGAGGACGCGCGTGGCGTGGTCGTCAATCTGCTCGACCAGAAGCTGTGGAATCCCAACCCGGACTTCTTCTCCTATACGCTGTCCAAGGCGGCGCTGGAATCGGCAACCGGGCTGATGGCCCGGACGCTGGCGCCGAAACTGCGCGTCGTCGGCGTGGCGCCGGGTGTCAGCCTTCCTTCCCCTGGACAGTCGCAGGCGGGTTTCGCGTCGGCGTTTCGCGACACGCCGCTCGGCCGATCCAGCACGCCGGAGGACATCGCCGGCGCCGTCGCGTTCCTCGCCGATGCGTCGGCGATCACCGGCACCACCCTGCTCGTCGATGGTGGGCAGCATCTCGTGCCGTCGGCGCGCGACGTCGCGTTTTCGAACCGCTGAACCCTGGTTCAGCATTGCATCGTACGGAATTTCATGGCTACGTTATTGAGCGATCCGCGCCTGGCGCAGTGCCGACGCATCTTTCTGCGCGACTGGGTGGTCGAGGCCAACATCGGCGTGTATTCGAACGAGCGGGGGGTCATGCAACGCCTGCTGCTCAACATCGACCTGTATGTCCGCTTGTCCCATTCGACGCCGGTTCGCGACGCGCTGGAGGAGGTCGTCGATTACGACTTCATCCGTGAGGTCGTGCGCAATCGCCTGGCGCGGGGGCATGTCAACCTTCAGGAGACGCTGGTCGACGACGTCGCGTCCGAGCTCCTGCAACACCCGGCCGCCGTCGCGGTGCGGGTGGCGAGCGAAAAGACCGAGATTTATGAAAACGTGGCGGGAATCGGTGCCGAGATCCTGCGCTTCCGGGACGCGCCGTGAGCGTGGTGGAGATCCCGGTCGCCATGCCGTCGCGCCGCCGTGCGGAGCGCGACGCGCGGGAGCGCCGCAAGCTGGAAAAGCGCCTGGTCCGCCTGACCGCGCAGGCGATTACCGATTACGCGATGATCGAACCCGGCGATCGCGTCATGGTCTGCCTGTCGGGCGGCAAGGATAGCTACGGGCTGCTGGAGATGCTGCGCATCCTGCGGGCGCGCGCACCGGTCGCGTTCGATCTCGTCGCCGTCAACCTGGACCAGAAGCAGCCGGGGTTCCCGGCGCACGTGCTGCCCGAATATCTGCGGGGGCTGGACGTGCCGTTCCACATCGAGACGCAGGACACGTATTCCATCGTCCAGCGCCTGATCCCCGAGGGCAAGACGATGTGTTCGTTGTGCTCGCGACTTCGCCGCGGTGTGCTCTACCGGGTGGCGAGCGAACTCGGTGCGACCAAGATCGCGCTGGGCCACCACCGCGACGACATCCTGGGGACGTTTTTTCTGAACCTGTTCTACGGCGGGCGGATCAAGGCGATGCCGCCGAAACTGGTGTCCGACGACGGACGCCACGTCGTGATCCGGCCGCTGGCGTACGTCCCGGAAGACGACCTCGCGCGCTATGCGCAGGACCGGCAGTTTCCGATCATTCCTTGCAATCTCTGCGGCTCGCAGGAAAACCTGCAGCGCAAGCAGGTCAAGAACATGGTTGCGGAGTGGGAGCGGCGCTTCCCCGGACGCACGGAAAACGTGTTCCGCGCGCTGGCCCGGGTGACGCCGTCGCACCTCATGGATCGGGCGCTGTTCGATTTCACCGGCGTGCGCGCGGACGGTAGCCCGAACCCGGCTGGCGACATCGCATTCGACGACGACCCGGAGGCGTGCCCGTCGGCGCCGTGAATCAGCGCGGGCCCAAGGGCCAATGCCCACAATCGGGCGCGCGGATCCGTTCTCATTTCTGTGGATTTCCTGTGCCATCCGCATGAAATTGCGGAGAACTACCGGAATTCGCTTCACCCTGGCGGGTGGCGCTGTTACCCTTCCGGCTTTGCTTTGTGTTCGAATACCGACGACGCGCCGTGGATACGCACCTTCATCACGAATCCCATTTCCATGCCAGCCAGACCGTGCGCGACGTGGTGGTCGGCATGGCCGACGGGTTGACGGTTCCATTTGCATTGGCGGCGGGCATCAGCGGGGTGACCACCATGGCGAGCACCGTGATCACCGCCGGCGTGGCCGAGATCGCGGCGGGTGCGATCGCGATGGGCTTGGGCGGCTATCTGGCGGCCAAGACCGAGGCCGAGCACTATGCGGCCGAATTGCGGCGCGAAGAGATCGAGATCGTCGAGAAGCCGCAGGCCGAGATGGACGAGGTGGCCGACGTCTTCCGGCAGTACGGATTGACGGAGGCGCACTACGGCCCGGTCATCCAGGGCCTGCGTGAGCGTCCCGTCGCGTGGCGCGATTTCATGATGCGCTTCGAACTGGGGTTGGAGAAACCCGATCCTGCCGGCGGACAGCGTTCGGCGATGACGATCGGGGCCAGCTATGTCGTGGGCGGTGCGGTGCCGCTTGCACCGTATGTGTTCCTCTCCAGCGTACCGCAGGCCCTGCCGTGGTCGGCCGCGTTCACGCTCATCGCACTGGGCCTGTTCGGCTACGCCAAGGCGCGCTTCACCGGCGCGGAGCCGTTTCGTTCGGGCGTGCAGACGATGGTGATCGGGGGCGCGGCGGCGGCAGTGGCGTTCGGGTTGGCGAGATTGGTGGGGTAGCAGGCATTGCCGCCCGGGTTCCGCGGGCGGATCGATGGGCCGTCGCAGCGGTGATGCCTGCACCGTGCGGGCCGGCGTAGTGCCGGCGTAGGCGGGACGCGGACGGTTAGGTCAGGGCGGAGAGATGGAGTTCCAGCCCTTCGATGGGCGATTTCCCGAAGCCGCTCTTTGCATATCGGTGCCAGCGTCCGGTCACGTATGCCACGACCAGGCAGGCCCGTGCGCCGGCATCCGTGTCCGCCGGCAGTTCCTCCTGGGTGACGGCGATGCGGATCGCCTGCTTGACCGACGCCTCGATCCGGTCGAACAACTGGTTCATGCGTTCCTGGAGACGGTCGTTTTCATTGACCAGCGCGTCGCCGATCAGCACGCGGGTCATGCCGCGGTTGGTCTGCGCGAATTCGAGCAGCATGCGGATCATCGTGCGGACTTGCTGCCGGCCCGAGTTCTCCTGCATCGCGATCTCGTTGAGCAGGCGGAAGACGGTGGTTTCGATGAACTCGATCAGCCCTTCGAACATCTGCGCCTTGCTGGCGAAATGACGGTACAGCGCTGCCTCGGAGACGTCGAGCCGGGCTGCCAGCGCGGCGGTGGTCACCTTTTCCGCACGCGGGTCCTCCAGCATGGCAGCGAGCGTCTGCAGAATCTGCAGTTTGCGGGCCCCCGGTTGTCGGCGTTTCCGGCCGGCCCCGGCGTCTTCCTGGTCTTCGGTTTCCATGTCGGCAGGATTGGTGTGCATCAAAGGCCCGAGCGTGCGGGAAGCGGACACGCGAATCTACCGGAAACCGCTGATGGTGTGGGATTGCTCACTTTCGTCGACGTATTGATCACGGCGCGTGGCACAGGCAATCCGCCAGGACATGGGGCGTCCCCGGGGTGGTCAGTTCCGCTAGTGCGCCGTCCCCGGAGATGCGTGCAAACCAGGACGGGTCGATGCCCAGGGCGCCGATCGTGGCGCGCAGCCATCCGGCCGGCAGGCTGGTGAGCAGGTGACCCCATCCCGTCGGTTCCGCTTCGACGTAGGTGGTGCCGTAGCCCGGCCGAAGTTTGGCGAGATCGGCTGCTGCATGCACCGCATCTTCCAGGTTGCCGTATCCATCCACCAGGCCGCGAGCGCGTGCCTGTCGCCCGGTCCAGACCCGTCCCTGGGCGATCGCATCGACCTGCCCGGTGGTCAGCTTGCGCGCGTGCGCGACCCGTTCGAGAAACTGGCGATACATGTACCCGATGGTGTTCTGGACCATCGCGCCCAGGCGCGGATCGAGCGGGCGCCGGAGGTCCGCCGCGCCCGCCAGCCAGGTGGTCGTGGTGCCGCCGGTATGGATGCCAAGTTTGCCCAGCGTGCCGTCCACCGTCGGAAGGATGCCGAATACGCCGATCGAGCCGGTGATCGTCGCCCGGTCCGCCAGCACGCGGTTCGACGCGGTGGTGATCCAGTATCCGCCCGATGCCGCGACATCGCTCATCGAGACCACCACCGGCTTGCCGGCCGCGCGCGTGCGCGCCAGTTCCCGTCGGATGAGTTCGGAACCGAAGGCGCTGCCGCCGCCGGAATCCACCCGTAGCACGATCGCCTTGATCGACTTGTCCTCGCGCGCCTTGCGGATCAGTTCCGCAGTGGATCGGCCGCCGATCGCCCCCTGGGGCTCGTCGCCGTCGGTGATCGTGCCTTCTGCGACGACGATGCCGACCTGACGCGCATCGCTGCCGGTGTCGGGAGCCACGTCTTCGTAGTCCTGCATCGAGATCTGGCGAAAGCTATGTCGTTCCGGGTCGGGTTTGCCGCGCGCGATGAGCAGCGCGCGCAACTGCTCCCGTGTCTTGAGCCCGTCCACCAGCTTGGCCGCGAGTGCCATCCGGGCCGGACTACCTCCCGCCGCCTGCAGGCGCTCGGGCGCATGGTCGATGAGGTCCGCAACGGTTCCGGCGGGCAGGTGACGCGCGGCTTCGATCTCGCCCACGGTCTCCGCCCAGGCATCGCCGAGCCAGGAGGCATCGGCTTCGGCGGCATCGGGCGAGGGCCCGTCGCGGGTGAACGGTTCGACGAAGCTCTTGTACTTGCCGACGCGGAAAACGTTGACCGTGACGCCGAGGTGATCCAGCGCCTGATGGTAGTAATTGCGGTAGCCGCCGAAGCCGTGCAGCTCCAGGGCGCCGAAGGGGTCGAGGTAGACCTCGTCGGCGTGCATGGCGAGCAGGTACCGCTGCTGATCCAGCGAGGTCGACCACGCGATGATCTTCTTGCCGTGAGCCTGGAACCGCGCCATCGCCGCCGCGATCTCGTGCAGCTTGGCCAGGCCCGCCCCACCCATGTCCTCGAGGATGAGAACGGCGCGCGGAATGCGAGGATCCTTGGCTGCCGCGTCCAGCACCGCCGTGATATCGCGCAACTCCGTCTCTCGAACCTGACCGCCCAACTCCTGCTCCAGTTCGGCTTCGCGTGCGCTGCCGGTGTACTGCTCGACGAGGTTGCCTCGCAGATCGAGGACGAGCGCCGTGTCCGGCGCGATCTTCGGTCGCGCCGATCCGGCAATCCACGCCGCCGCCGAAAGGGCGATCAGCACCAGGAACAGCACGTTGATGGCGACGCGTCGGGTGACGTCGACACCGCGCCAGACAGCGCGCAGGATACGGAAAAAGCGTCCACGCATGACAGTAGCCCTTGGCCCTTGTTTCTCGTTGCCCAAGCAACCGGTTGTACAGGCCGCAGGAGACCTGCGAAGGGGGCTGCGGGCCCCTTCGCCGCCGATCTTCCCGGGATTTCATCGCAAGCACTTTCGCCATCGAGGCTGCCGCCTTATGCGCAGCATCGGCAAAAGCCGGTCAGTGACTCCGGATCATCGTCCCCACGCCGTCATTTGTGAGGATTTCCAGCAGCAGACAATGGTCGACCCGGCCATCGATGATGTGCACCGAATGCACGCCCTTGCGGGCGGCGTCGAGCGCCGATGCGATCTTCGGCAGCATGCCGCCGGAGATCGTGCCGTCTGCGAACAGTTCATCGATGCGGCGTGCAGTGAGGCCGGTGATCAAATTGCCGCCCTTGTCGAGCACGCCCGGGGTGTTGGTCAGCAGCACGAGTTTTTCAGCATGGAGCACCTCGGCGACCTTGCCCGCGACGATGTCGGCATTGATGTTGTAGGAAAGGCCGTCGGCGCCGACGCCGATCGGCGAGATGACGGGAATGAACGCGTCATCCTGCAGCGACCGGACGACAGCGGGATCCACCGATTCGATCTCGCCCACCTGCCCGATGTCGTGCACCATCTCCGGCGCGCGCGGATCGGC
>JAJYBQ010000150.1 GCA_021778935.1 Pseudomonadota bacterium
CGCCCGGATAGACCCAGGAACTGTCGATGTGCGCAACGGCTACTCCGTCCAGGTTCACTCCGGCCTTCTTCGCAACGTATGCCTGCACCGCCACGTCATCTCGTTGGGCATCCTTGACCGACGTTGTCGACTTGACCTCCACCATGCGCCACCGATCGGTCGCCGTCGGAAGGAGTACGTCAGCCAACGCCAGGGCGTCGCCGGTGGTAAAGGCCGCTTCGAACACCGGTGCCCGGTGCTTCAAGGCTTCCGTGGTGGCATTGAACACTCCAGGGAATCCCAGCGCATCGATATCGATCAGCCGCCCGCTGCCATCCGGGTTGTAGAGATCTCTGGCGATCTGCCCGACCTTATCTCCGGTGTCGTAACTCGCCATCGTTGCAGCCGACTCCTGCTTGAGGTCCGGGCGGTGGACTTCCAGCCAGAGCCGGCGGGGGCATTGACGGAACGCCAGGATCTTGGATTTCGAGAGCGCACGCATGGGGCGTTGACCTTTCGCGATGGAACTGCGCGAATGATGCTTGAACCATCCGACAGATTGCGACGCAGCAAACGCAAGCGCAAGTGACCTGGCACCCCAGATTCCTCGCAGGGACTTGAGTGGAACGCCCACGACTGTTGCGACATAAATCGTCGCACCGACCCGAGACAATACTGCGTTCGAAGCCAAACTGCAACGCAACTCAAGGACCCGAGACCATTCTGCGAAGCAGGTGCGTATTTCATCCCACCGCGGACGCCGTTTCAGGCTGATCGTGGACGATCCGGCGGGGGCGCGCAAGTGATCTTTTTGGCGGGCATACGCTCGAGGCTTTTTGCCGAGAGCCATGCCGACACCGAGGATCACGATGCGTCAGATTCGAGAAGTACTGCGCCTGCACCTGCACCTGCAGGGTGGGCGCAGTTTCGCCGAGTGCGGCCGCGCACTGGGCATTGCCAAGAGCACCGCGGGCAAGATCGTCCTGCTGGCGCGGACGGCTGGGGTGGACTGGGGAGTTGCCCAGCAACTGACCGACGCCGAGCTGGAGGCGCGGCTGTGCCGCCCGACAACAACGACATTGAAACCGCATCCGGCCCGTCGCGCTGGGAAGATCCAATTGGCTCTTCGCCGGATCCCTTCGCGCAGGGCAGCGCGCCGCCGCCATCATGAGCCTGATCCAGTCGGCAAAGATGAACGGCCACGATCCGTACGTCTACCTCAAGGACGTCTTCACCCGCCTGCCGACCCTGCCCGCCCGCAGAATCGAGGAATTGCTCCCCCATCGCTGGATGCCGGCCGCCGCTCTACCAAGCGGATCGGGCATGCGACTTCGGGGCTCGATTCGCCAGAGCGCGCGGCCAAGGTCAGCTTTGCGGCTTTCCATTCGGGACAACGCATGACCGCTCCTGGCCGGACACGGGCGCGCAGCGCGCCCGGTTTTCGGCGCCGAGTCCCCATAACTGTACCGGCGACCAGCCAATCAGGTAAGTCCCCTGAGCCCAATTTCGCGCGACCCGCGAAATTCCGCGGTGACACCCCCATCTGCTTTCCGGACGCCTCGGTGCTTTCGGCCAACGGGCTCCGGCGAGCGGCGGCGCCGCGTCCGTCGCGCAATCCGTGCAAGGAGTTCACCATGGATATACGATCATTCCCGCCGCCACGCGCGAACCCTGGAACAAGGGCAAGCTCATCGGTCAAAAGGCTCCCTTCAAGCCCAAGGAAATCTGGGCGATCCGTACCCGGCTCGAGACCGACCACAACACCCGGGACCTGGCGCTCTTCAACCTCGGAATCGACGTGATGCGCACCGAGACCAAGGGCGCCACGGGCAAGGTGTTCCAGGCCTGCGGCGTCGCGTTGCCGCCCACCCTACGCGCCGCCTGAACGGCCGCCGACCATTTGTAACGGCGTGACATTACGCTCGGGCGACGCCCGTAACGCATTGAAAAGAAAATACTTTCGAAAAATAAGTGTAGAAGATGGGTTGGACGAGACGCTGACCGTGCAATACCTCGGGATCGGCGGTGCGCTCTACCTGACGCGGTGAACGACCAACCCGATCGAGAGCCTCAACAGCTCGATCGCGCGGTACACACGAAACGTGAAACGGTGGCGTGACGGTTCGATGCTGCGGCGCTGGATCGCCAGCGCGCTTTCCGACGCATCGCAGCGCTTCCGCGCCCTGCGCGGCTACCGGGGACCTGCCCAAACTCATCAACGCGCTGCAAGCCCATTCTCAATCCAGTGATGCCATTCAGAGAAAGGTCGCGTAAGATCGATTCCCGGAGTTGCCGTCCGCCCCGTTCAACAGGGAACGGGACATCGCCCTCGAAGATCCATCGCCGGGCAAAGGCAAGAAGCTGGGCGCGGTCGGCGCAGCGCAGCACTGCGTCGCCCAACAAGCGGCATTGCAGTCCCGCGCGACGCACGCCGCGCCGACGTCGGCTTGACCAGCCGGCTCCTCGCTTGGTACATTGGGTCGCATGGATGCCAACCTGCGCGCCGCCCGAATGATCTGCACCACCCGAACGGTGGCGGGATAGTTCGCGCGCAGCGCAGGCCGACAAACCCGCCCCCGAGGCGGGTTTGTTTTTTCCCGCCGGGGGTTTCCTGAAAGCCGGGCCCCATGCATATTCCGCTGTACCAGATCGACGCCTTCGCGGAACGCGTTTTCGAAGGCAACCCCGCCGCCGTCTGCCCGTTGGACCGCTGGCTCGACGACGCGGTGATGCAGGCCATCGCCGCCGAGAACAATCTCTCCGAGACCGCGTTCTTCGTTCCCGGCTCCGAAGACGGCGCCGAGCTGCGCTGGTTCACGCCGCGCGCGGAAGTTGATCTTTGCGGCCATGCGACGCTCGCCAGCGCGCATGTCTGGTTCCATCACCTGGGACATGCCGGTCCGGAGGTGACGTTCCGCACCCGCGGCGGCGTCCTGCGCGTTCGGCGCGCGACGCGGGGGCTGCAGATGGATTTTCCGCTGCTCCCCAGCGAACCCTGCGAAGCGCCGGCCGGGCTCGCCGCCGCGCTCGGCGCCCGGCCGAGCCACGTGCTCCGCGGCAGAGACCTGATCGCGGTATTCGACGACGAGGAAGCGATCCGCACCTTGTCCCCGGACCTCGACGCGATCGCCCAGCTGGATGCGCTCGGCGTCGCGGTTACGGCGCCCGGCGAGGATTGTGATTTCGTCAGCCGGTTTTTCGCTCCATCGGTCGGCGTCGACGAAGACCCGGTAACCGGCTCGGCGCACTGCGAACTGGCGCCGTACTGGGCCCGGCGACTCGGCCGCAACCGCCTGTTGGCGCGGCAACGCTCGCGCCGCGGCGGATCCTTGCATTGCGAAGTGCGTGGCGACCGGGTCCTGCTGGAAGGAAGCGCGGTCGACTACCTGCGTGGCGAAATCGTCCTTTAAACCGGAGCCGGCCATGTACATTCCCGAAGCATTCCGCGTCGACGACCTTCCCGCCCTGCAGGCGCTGGTACGCGCATATCCCCTCGGCACGCTGGTCACGGCGGGAGCCGGCGGTCTGCAGGCATCGCCGTTGCCGTTCCTGCTGGATCCGACCGCCGGACCGCAGGGCGCGCTGCGCGCACACATGGCCCGCGCCAACCCGCAACTCGATGCCCTGCGCTCGGGCGAAGAATGCCTGGTGTTGTTTCACGGACCGCAGGGCTACGTCAGCCCGTCGTGGTATCCGTCCGGGCGCCAACACCACAAGGTCGTTCCGACGTGGAACTATGCCGTGGTGCAGGTGCGCGGCCGTGCCGCCGTGAACGAGCGTGCGGCAGGACTGCGCGACCTCCTCGCCGTACTCACGGCCGAACACGAGGCGCGCCGCGACCCGCCATGGAGTCCGGACGACGCGCCGCCGGAATTCCTCGCGCGCATGGCCCAGGCGATCGCGGGGATCGAGATCTTGATCGACACGATCGAAGGCAAGTTCAAGCTCAGCCAGAACCGCGACGCGGCGGACCGCGATGCCGTCGCCGCCGCCCTGGCATCCGGCGACGATCCCCACCGGAATCCCGAACTCGCGGACTGGATGCGGGAGTTCGGCGCATGACGCAGCAAGCCATCCTGGTGGAGCAGGCCAGTGCGGGGGACGCGGAGGCTATTGCTGCGCTGATCGGGGACCTCCTCGAGGAAATCATGAACGCGGTTGGAGCGAAGGTCTTCTTCTTCGACGCCGCGCAATCGGCACTGCAATTGCGCCGGTGGCTCGATTTGGGCCGGTATGCGGCGCTCGTCGCGCGCGAACCCGGCGGGCGGATCGTAGGCGTCGTGACGCTGAGCGAAAACTGTTCGCTCTACGCCGGCGGTTTCTTCGGAATCATTCCGGAGTTCTATGTAACTCCGGAACGACGCTCCTTGGGCGTCGGCGCCAAGTTGGCCGCGGCTGCCCGAGCCTACGCGCGGTCCCGCGGATGGCGGCGCCTGGAGGTGACGACCCCGCCGTTGCCCCAATTCCAGAGGACGCTGGCCTTTTATGAGCGCCAGGGCTTTTCGATCACGGGGGGGCGAAAGTGCAAGCAGGAAGTATGCGGATGAGGCTGATCCCGACATCATTGCACCGCGTCCTGTTTCTGCCCGGAGCCACCGGCGACCCCTCGTTCTGGCATCGCGTCGGGCAACGGTTGCCTGCGGAGTGGGAAAGGCGCTTTCTGGCGTGGCCCGGACTCGGAAACCAGAATCCGGACCCTCGGATCGGCAGCTTCCCCGATCTCGTGGAGTTGGCCGCTGCAGATTGCACCCCGCCTTCCATCGTCGTCGCGCAATCGATGGGCGGAGTCGTCGCGCTGGAACTCGCGCTGCGCTTTCCCGAGCGCGTCACACACCTGGTCCTGACCGCGACATCGGGAGGCCTGGACGTTGCCGCGCTCGGCGCCGCGGACTGGCGGGAGGACTTCCTCCGGTCCTTTCCGCGGACCGCCCGATGGATCGTGGAAGACAAGCCCGACCTTGGCGCACGATTGCAGGAGATCGACGTGCCAACCCTGTTGCTGTGGGGCGATGCCGATACGATCAGCCCCCCGGCCGTCGGACGCCATCTGGCGAAGGCCATTCGGGGTGCACAGCTCGAGGTTTTCCCGGGTGCCGACCATGGGTTGGGCATGGCGATTCCCGACGCGGTCGCGGATCGTGTGCTGCGTTTCGTCTTGAAACGGAATCGGCCGGATCCCTCAGGCGTCCCTCCTGGGTCGATATTCCCTCCAAAACCCGTCGTCCGGCCGTGAAAGGAATCATGCAAACGCCAACGCTGGGAACCCCCGTTCCGAACTGGCTCCCGCCCCCGACACCGGGGCATCCAACGCCGCGCACGTCGCGCTCTTCGCCTGGGGGTGGGCCCGCTCGACCGGGCCGCGCCGATGCCCGCCGCCACCGCCGCAGGCCTGCTGCTGGGCGGCGACTGGCTACCGTGGACGGCCGGATCCCTTCGCCCGGCCTGGTGGCAGCGCGTCTACTACATCGACGGTCTGCGGGTCTGGTCGTCGCTTTGCATCGAGCAGTTGCAACCCTGGACCTGGCTCGAGGCCATGGCGCAGCGTCCCGAACTGATCCTCGCCCAGTCCAACGCCTGGACGATGGCCGGCGTCGCGAAGTTGCTCACATCCCCACGCGATAGCCTCGCTTAGCGTCGGCTTGTTCGGCGCCCGAATTGCATCCCACGTGGCTAATGCTGTGCGCGACGTTGCCATCGCCTCCAGAGCACTCCCGATTGCCGCTTTTTTCTCCGGTGCCAATAGGACATCCAACATCTTCGGTACGTCCAAATAGTCCGGGTGCGTTGCCACCGCCCTCCAGTCGAAAAGGTCCCGGGGCGTAAGGGCCCAACCGCGATAGAAGAGCTTCTTGGCCAAGACCTCTTCAACGGATTCCAATGCAAACGGCACACTGGAATCTTTTTCTGGCTCACGGCGCAGAAGCGACGCACCGACGATAAAGTCGATCTCGCCCTTGTCCGTTTTGAGCTTCAAGGATGTCGATGTTTCGTCGTATCCGGAAAATCGGGATTCGAACCGATCGTTTAGCCGCGGCGTCAGGTACCCGATCCACTGCGCATCGTGAATGAAGAGATCGATGTCGTCGCTGATCCGATGGGCGATCGCGAGCATGATTCGCGTACCTCCGCCAAGTAGCGGATCCATCTTGTCGTTGGCGGAACGCTCCGCATCAGCGACCATCTCGCCGGCGAGACGAGCGAGATCGCGCCAGGCGCCGCGCTCCCGAAACTCCAGAACGTCGGCGACGCTCGTCACTGC
>JAJYBQ010000151.1 GCA_021778935.1 Pseudomonadota bacterium
GGCGTGCGTTCCAGCATGGGCTATTGCGGGTGCCGGACGATCGAGGAGATGCGCACGCGCGCCGAGTTCGTGCAGATCACGAACGCCGGCATGCGGGAGTCGCACGTGCACGACGTGCGGATCACGAAGGAAGCGCCCAACTATCGGGTGGAGTAGTGCAACACGACCGCATCCTGATCCTGGACTTCGGATCCCAGGTTACCCAGCTCATTGCCCGGCGCGTACGCGAAGCGCGGGTGTACTGCGAAATCCACCCCTGCGACATGCCGGAGGAGGCGATCCGCGCGTTCGCCCCCTGCGGCATCATCCTCTCCGGCAGCCATCAGTCGGCCTACGAGGAATCGACCGATCGCGCGCCCGAGCTCGTGTTCCAGCTCGGCGTACCGGTGCTGGGGATCTGCTACGGCATGCAGACCATGGCGCAGCAGTTGGGGGGGCGGGTCGAGTCCGGTGCCAAGCGGGAATTCGGATTCGCGCAGGTGCGTGCCCGCGGCCACACCCGGCTGCTCGAAGGCCTGCAGGACGCCAACGGCCCCCGTGGCGAAGGCTTGCTCGACGTCTGGATGAGTCATGGCGACAAGGTTGCCGAACTGCCCGCGGGTTTTGCGGTGATGGCCGAGACCGACAGCTGCCCGATCGCCGGCATGGCCGACGAATCGCGGCGCTTCTACGGCGTGCAGTTCCATCCCGAGGTCACCCACACCCGCCTGGGGCAGGAGATGCTCACACGCTTCGTGCGCGACATCTGCGGGTGCCGCGGCGACTGGAACATGCCCGATTACGTCGACGAGGCGGTGGCGCGCATCCGCGAGCAGGTGGGAACGCAGGAGGTGGTGCTGGGGTTGTCCGGCGGCGTCGATTCGTCCGTCGCGGCGCTGCTCATCCACCGCGCGATCGGCCGGCAGCTGACCTGCGTGTTCGTCGACAACGGTTTGCTGCGGCTCGATGAGGCGCAGCAGGTCGTCGACATGTTCGAGCGCCACCTGGGTCTGCATCTCGTCGTCGTCGACGCCTCCGAGCGCTTCCTCGGCAAGCTCACGGGGGTCTCCGACCCCGAAGCCAAGCGCAAGATCATCGGCCGCGAGTTCGTCGAGGTGTTCCAGGAAGAGGCGGCCAGGCTGCCGAACGTCAAGTGGCTGGCCCAGGGCACGATCTATCCAGACGTGATCGAATCGGCCGGTGCGAAATCCAAGAAGGCCGTCACGATCAAGTCCCACCACAACGTCGGCGGCCTGCCCGACACGCTGCACCTCAAGCTGCTCGAGCCGTTGCGCGAACTCTTCAAGGATGAAGTGCGCGCGCTGGGCATCGCCCTCGGCCTGCCGCGCGAGATGGTCTACCGCCATCCGTTCCCCGGACCGGGCCTGGGTGTGCGCATCCTGGGCGAAGTCCGGCGCGACTATGCGGATCTCCTGCGCCGCGCCGATGCGATCTTCATCGAGGAACTGCGCGCGAGCGGCTGGTACGACCAGACCAGCCAGGCGTTCGCCGTCTTCCTGCCGGTGAAGAGCGTCGGCGTGATGGGCGACGGCCGGACCTACGAATGGGTGGTCGCACTGCGCGCGGTGCAGACGCAGGACTTCATGACCGCGCATTGGGCGCCGCTGCCCCACGAACTGCTCGGCAAGGTGTCCAACCGCATCATCAACGAAGTGCGCGGCATCAATCGAGTCGTGTACGACATCAGCGGCAAGCCGCCGGCGACGATCGAGTGGGAATGAATTGACGTCCCGTGGGGGCCCCGGCGGCCATTGCCGCAGTTCACGCCGAACTGCCGGAATGGTTTCGCCACAGGTTGCCGATGCCGTACTGGGCGCGATTGAGCGGGCCGCAAGGGCGCTCGGTGGGATGGCGCCCTATTGATCAGCAGAAGAAGATTCAACCTTGCTCGATCGAGCGCTCGAAATCGGCCACCGGCATCGGTCTGCCGAACCGGTAACCCTGGAATGCGTGACACCCCGATATGGCAAGCAGCCGAAACTGTTCGTCGGTCTCGACGCCTTCGGCGATGGTGGCGATCTTCAGGTTGCATGCCATCGCGATGATGGTGCGGATGATGGCGAGGTCGTGCGGGTCGGTCGCCATGTCCCGGATGAATGACTGGTCGATCTTGATCCGGTCGATCGGCAGCCGCTTCAGGTAGGACAGCGAGGAGTAGCCGGTGCCGAAATCGTCCAGCGCCAGCCGCAGGCCGAGCGCACGCAGACGTTCCATGACCTCGATCGTCGATTCGGTGTCTTCCAGGAGCATGCTTTCGGTGATCTCGAGCTTGAGATGCCCGGCACGGACTCCGTATCGGGTGATCGCATCTTCGAGCTTGGCGATGAAATCGGGGTGGCGAATCTGCCGTGAGCTGACGTTGATCGACAGCACCAGGTCGCGGGTGGCCGGGAGGCGGCTCCATGCCGCAAGTCGGGTGCAAGCGGCGTCGATGACCCAGTCGCCGATTCCCACGATGAGACTGGATTCCTCGGCAACCGGAATGAATGCCGCCGGGGTGACCAGTCCTTCGACCGGGTGGTGCCACCGGATCAAGGCTTCGGCGCCGATCGCCTTGCCGGCCGGGTCCACCTGGACTTGGTAAAACAGCGCGAACTGCTGCTGGTCGATGGCGATGCGCAGGTCCCGCTCCCGGGCTGCGTGGGCATTGACCGCATCCTGCATCTGCTGATCGAAGAACCGGATGGTGTTCTTGCCGGCGCGCTTGGCGTGATACATCGCGATGTCCGCCTGTTTCATCAGCTCCTCGGTCGTCTCGTTTCCCGAGAAGATCGTCACGCCGATGCTCGGCGTATTGTGATGCCGCGCATCGCCGAGGGGGAACGTCCGGTTCAATAGCGCAAGCAGTTTGTTGCCGACCTCCTTGGCTTTTTCCGCCACGTCCAAGGCGTTCTCGCTCAGGTTCACGACCAGGACGACGAATTCGTCGCCGCCCAGGCGCGCAACCGTATCGCCATCCCGCAGGACACGGGTGACGCGCTCGGCCACCTGCTGGAGCAGCGAATCCCCCATGTCGTGCCCCAGGGTGTCGTTGATGATCTTGAAGTTGTCGAGATCGAGCAGCAGCAGCGCCCCCTTTTGTCCACTGCGCGCACTCGATGCCATTGCCTGGTGCAGGCGGTCCAGGAACAGGCGCCGGTTGGGGAGGTGGGTTAGCGTGTCATAGAACGCGAGATCGCGGATCTCCTCCGCGGCGGCGAGGCTGGTGGTGATGTCGGCAATGTTGGCAACGTAATTCGTGACCCGTCCTTCGGCGTCCCGGACCGCGGTGATGGACAGGCGCGCAGGATACGTCTCGCCGCTCTTGCGGCGATTCCAGATCTCGCCCTCCCATCGCCCGGTGGCATGGAGGTGCTCCCACATGTCTTGGTAGAAGCGCTGATCGTGGCGGCCCGAACTGAAGATTCGGGGGGTCTTGCCGATGCACTCTTCGGCCGAGTAGCCGCTGATGCGCGTCAATGCCGCATTGACTTTGAGGATTTTCCGGTCGACGTCGGTCACCAGAATCCCTTCCTGCACCTCGAAGGCGGTCGCGGCGATCCGGAGTTCCGATTCGACCTTCTTGCGTTCGGTGATGTCCTGGAAGGTCACGCTGCACTGCCGCGGCGCGGGCCGATAGGCCGAAACCGCGTAGACGGCATCGAGCAGATCCGATCGTTGCTCGAATTGCCGCGGCACGCCCGTCAACGCCACGCTGCCGTAGATGCCGATCCAGTCGGCATCGTCCTTTTCGATGCCGGGCACCGCCTCGGTCAGGCGTCGGCCGATCGCCTGTTCCAGCTTGACCCCGGTGGTGCCTTCAAAACTCTGGTTGGCCGCAAGGATGAGCAGGTCGACCGGTACGCCCTGCCCATCGACGACGACTTCAAACAGCACGAAGCCGTCGTTCATGTTCTCGAAGAGCGAGCGGTATCTCGCCTCGGATTCGAGAAGGCGCTCGCGCGTCAGGGCGCGCTCGGTGATGTCCACCAGCATGCCACGGCTCGCCAGATAGCTTCCCGCCCCGTCGTAGACCGCGGTTGCCGTCAGCAGCGCCGGGAACGTCGTTCCGTCTTTGCGCACCACCTCGTATGGGCGGTTGTGCAGCCTGCCGGTCTTCTTGAATTCCTCGAACAGCGCGGGAAATGTCCGAGCGTACTCGGGCGTCACGATGTCCGACCATTTTTTCCGGCCGATCACTTCGTCGCGCGCGTAGCCGAGCCAGGAAAGCTCGGTATCGTTGATGCGCCGGAACACGCCCTCGCGGTCCAGCGAGTGGTAGCCCAGGGGCGCGTTGTTGTACAGATCCTCGAATTCGGTGGCGATTTTCTGCAGTGCCTTCTCCGTCGCCTTGCGCTCGGTGATGTCCTGCGTGACGCCGCGATATCCGGCGAACGTCCCGTCCGACAAGAAGATCGGGTCCCCGCTCATCAGGAACCACCGGATTTCCCCGTCGAGATTGGATAGCCCGCCTTCGAGGTCGCGAAACGGCTGATGCGCCTTCAGCGTGTCCCGGTGCGCCTGCCACTGTTCCTCGGAAATGCCGAGGAACGGCAGTTCCCAGCGCGCCCTGCCGATGTAGCTCTGGTAATCAACTTTGGACCGTACCGCGATGCTCGCCGAAATCTCGCGAAAACGGAATTGTTCGTCGAGTTCCCAGAAGTAGTCCGAGGAGATGTCGGCAAGGTTGCGGAAAATCTCCCGTTCGTTCGCGAGCGCGATCTCCGCTTCCTTCCGGGCGGAGATGTCCTCGGTCAGGATGATGATGCCGCCGATCCGCTCGGGCGCGGCGTACCACGGCCGGACCTGCCAGCGGAGCCATTGCACCGAACCGTCCGCCCGCTCGAAGCGCTCCTCCTGCGCGCTCAGGATTTCCCCGGCCAGGGCGCGGCCATGGATCGCCTTCCAGCGCGCCGGAATCTCCGGAAAGATCTCGTAGTGGCTCTTCCCGAGGATGTCGCTGCGGACGAGCTTGTAGTCCTCGAGCCAGCGGCGGGTCGCCTCCAGGTAGCGCAAGTCCCGGTCGAGGATCGCAACCGCCGCCGGGATGTGGTCGATCAGAATCTCGAGGGCATCGTCACGATTCCGCCAGGCAAGATCGGTCTGTATGCGTTCGGTCAAGTCGGTCGCCTTCCGGACAATCGGCCGGTCCTGTCTGCGTGAGGCTCGAACCGACCGAAGCCGCGTCCCCTCTTTCGCCGTGTTGAGCGGAATTTATAGCAGAACCCTTGCGCCGGCATCCGGGGATCGATGCGTCGGCGCGCGGTTCGCCGGGTCGTTCCCGCGGCCGGAATTCCCGCGTCACCGGACCGGACTTTTCCGCGGCGCCGAGGCCGGCGGGGCGGGGTTCCACCAGCCGCCGCCCAGGGCGGCGTAGAACGCCACGGTGTCCTGCAGGCGCTGCGCCACCGCGCCGAGATAGCCGAGGTCGGCCTGCCGGACCAGGGCATCCGCCGTCAGGAGCTCGAGATACGACGCCGTTCCCGCGGTGAAGTTCGCCTGCACCAGATGCAGGGTTTCCGAGGCGGACACGCGGGCGTCGGCCTGGGCACGCAGCGCCTGCGCGTCATGATCGAGTGCCCGCATGGTGTCGGCGACCTGGGACAGTCCTGCCAGTACGGTCTGGTCGTACGTCGCCAGTGCGGCGTCGTAGGCGTCGATGGCGGCCTTGCGTTGGTACCACTGCGTTCCGCCCGAAAACAGCGAACCGGCAAGGCTGGCCTGGAGCGACCAGAACCGGTAGCCGTTGTGCAGGATGCTCGCGATGGCGGTGGTGTCCCTGCCGACGGCGCCACCCAGGGTGAGGTCGGGAAACAGGTTCGCGGTCGCGATGCCGATTCCTGCGCTTGCCGCATGCAGCTGCGCCTCGGCGATGAGAATGTCGGGCCGGTGACGCGCGACGCGCGATGGCAGCGAATCCGGCAGCGCTTCGGGAAGCGCGAGATCGCGCAGGGCGATGGGCGGCGCGGAGAATGCCCCCGGCGCCTTGCCGACGAGCTGGGCAAGCAGATGTCCGGTCTGGTCGAGGCGCTGATCCAAGGCCGCGAGCGTGGCGCGGCTTGCCGCCAGTTGGCTCTGGATCGCGACCACCGACGAATAGGGCGCGGTCCCCGCGCGGACCTGCACCCGCGCGATGTCGATCTGTTCGCGCTGCTCCGCGATGATGCGGCGTTGCGCGTCGCGCTGCGCCGCGTATCCCGCGCGGGCGATCGCGGTATT
>JAJYBQ010000152.1 GCA_021778935.1 Pseudomonadota bacterium
TCCCGACGGGCGTTTCGCCTTTCCTGCCGCGGCAGGAAAAACCCGGTACCTCGACGGGCTGGAGATTTCTGCCCGGCCCGACATTCCCGAAGGGCTGGGCACGGCCGGCCGTGCGTGGCGCGAGGACAAGGCCTTCTTCAACACCGATTTCCAGGTCGACTTCCTGGCGCCGTGGCGCGCGCGCGCCACGGCCCTGGGCCTGATGGCCAGCGCCACGCTGCCGATTCATCGGGGCGGAAAGACCTGGGCAATCCTGTTGCTCTACCGGGGCGACGACATCGCATTCGATCCGCCGATGCAGCGCCTCCTGCGTCAGGTGGCTGACGACATCGGGCACGGACTCGACCACATCGCCCGCAACCAGCAGTTGAAAAACGCCCAGGGGGTGTACCAGGCGTTGGTTGCTGCCGGCGACTCCCTGCTGCAGAGCACGACCGAGGCCGCGATGATCGCGCGGCTGTGTCAAAGCCTGATCGACGGCACGGAATTCTCCGCGGTCTGGCTGGCACGCCCCGACGACCGCGGAGTGTTCCGCGCGCTGGGACGGTCCGGCGAGCGCGTGGAAGACCGGGAATTCATCGACGGCTCATGCATCACGACCGGTGACCCCGACATGGCGGTCGCCGCAGCATGGCGCACACAAGCCGTGGCGATCGGCAAGATCGGCGCCCCGGCGCGGGACCAGCCCGGCGGCGCAGCTCCTGCGCGCCGGCAACCGGTAGCGATCCTCGCCGCTCCCGTCCGTCGGGCCGGGAGCATCTGGGGTGTGCTGACGTTGATCGGGAAACGGGCGGAACTGTTCGATGCAGTCACCCGCAGCGCCTGCGAGCGGGTCGCGGCGCTGCTCGGTCACGGCCTGGACGAACTGGACCGCAAATCCGACCTGCAAACCCTGCAGGACACCGAAAGCCGGCGCGCGCGTACCGATCCGCTGACCGATCTGCCCAATCGCCTGGCGCTTGGAGAATACCTCCCGACCGCCCTGGCGCGCGCCGAACGGCGACAGACGGTCGTCGCCGTCGGCATGCTCGACATCGACGACTTCAAACCCGTCAACGACCACTTCGGCCACGCCTGCGGAGACATTCTGCTGCAAAAGCTCTCCCAGGCGCTGCGCGCGCGCGTACGGCAGACCGGTTTCCTGGCGCGGCTGGGAGGCGACGAGTTCATCGTCGTGTTGGAGGACCTGGAACCTGACCAGGTCCTCGGCCAGCTGGAAACGGCATTGAGCCGCCTGCATTCCGCAGTGGAAGCGCCGTTCGACCTCGGCGATGGCCACAGCGCGCAAGTCGGAATGACCATGGGTCTGGCCCTGTATCCCCACGACGCCACCGAAGCGGATACCTTGCTGCGCATGGCCGATGCGGCGATGTACGCATGCAAGGTGCGCAAGCTCGACCGCATCCGCTGGTGGTGCCTGGATACGGCCGAAACCGACAGCGCCCAGGGACGCAACCGCGAAACGATGCTCGATGTTTTCGGCCGTGAATCATCGGCCCTCCTCGCCGCACTGGGTGCCGAGGTCCTGGACCCCGTCGCCCGGCGGTTTGCCGCAGCGTTCTACGAGGAACTGAGCGCCGACCCCGATCAGGCACCCATCCTGCAATGCCTCACCGCCGAGGAGTTCCACCGACTGAAACGCACGCAAGCGGAACATCTGCTCTTCCTGCTCCAGCCCGATACGACACGCCAGGCAATCGAAGACCGGGCCCAGGATCTCGGCCGGGTCCATGCCCTGGTTGGGGTCGCCAGCGCCAGCATGGAGCGGGCCTTCGCGCAATATGAGGCGTTGCTCCGCGCGCAGCTGGAGGCGAGCCTGATCTCGTCGCGGGAGCGCTACCTCATCATGCGCGTGGCCACGGCGCGATTGCGCTTGGACGTGCAAGTCCAACTGCTCGCCATGGACCAAACCCTTGCCCACTATTTCGCGGTCCTGAAAGCTCCGATCAAGACGAATGCGCGATGGGTCGACGCCTTGCCGATCACGCTCGACACCCTCAGCGAATTGCCTGGCATCCGGCATGCGATGGTGTTTCGACCGGATGAAAGCGGAACCCTGCGCATCGAGGCGGGAACGGGAACCGATTTCCCCCTGCTCTGGGATGCACTTCACGATTCGGATCTTTACCCCAACCTCAACGTCGGGCCGGGGTTGGAACAAGGCCCCTTGTCCCTAGCATGGTTCACGCGGGAAGTGCAGGTGGTCGACGCCTACCTGCTCGATACCCGCCTGGCGAACTGGCATGCCCTGGCACGTCAGTTCCGCTGGCGCAGCGCGGCGACCATCCCCATCGCCGGGGCCAACGAAACCGAGAGCGTGCTCGTGCTGTTCGGCGAATACGCGCACCAATTTTCCTCGAGTTGGGCGCGATCCTGGCTCGAGTTGCTGCGCAACCGGCTCGCCACCTTGTTCTCGTCCACGGCCCGGGGTCATCGGCTGATCGATCGCAAACGTGTCCGCGCACTGCGCGAACTGCTGTATGGACGAGGGCTGAACATGTGGGTACAGCCCATCGTCGACCTGCAGACCGGGGCAGTCCCCCGGGTGGAGGCCTTGGCGCGATTGCACGACCCGGATGGCGACGTGTTCTGCCCCGAAAAGTTCCTCCCGGCGTTTGGGGAACAGGAAGTCCACGCGCTGTTCCGCCACGGCATGCGCCAAGCGCTCGACCTGGCGCATGGGTGGCGGGAAGCGGGGATGGAGGTGGACATTTCCGTCAACCTGCCGCCCATCACGCTGAGCCACCCCGATTGCGCATCCTGGGTCGAGGAGGCGCTGCGCAGCGCCCAGATCGCCCCCCGTCACCTCACGTTGGAAATCCTGGAGAGCGCGGAACTCGATCATGCGCGCAGCGGCGAGGCGATGCAGGCGATCAATGCGCTCGGCGTGCGACTGGCGCTCGACGACCTCGGGTCGGGTTACAACAGCCTGGCGCGCCTGGCGTCACTTCCGATCGACACCGTGAAGATCGACCAGGCGCTCATCCGCGAACTGCCGCGAGACCCGATCAAGACCGTCCGCCTGCTCGCGACCCTGATCCACGTCGGCCGGGAGTTCGTCCGCAAGACCGTGGTCGAGGGTCTGGAAGACGAGGGGTTCGTCGAGGTGGCGCACCTGCTCGGCGCCCGCCACGGCCAGGGGTTCGCGCTCGCCCGCCCGATGCCTGCCGAGGAATTCCCCGCCTGGCTCCGGTCTCGTCCGGTAACGGCGGCCAGCGCCACGCTGCGCACCTGGCCCGGCGCCCTGGCATATCACTGGATCGCGGGGCACGATCGTGTCCGCTCCCAACAAAGCCGGAAGGACTTTGCCGACTGCGCCCTCTCGGAGTTTCTGCGCATGCAGGACATCGACACCCCCGAGGTCCTGCGCTGGCACGAAATCGCGCACACCGGCGCCACCAGCCCGGAGCGCAAAGCGGCGTCCGAGGCGTTGCTCGGGTGGCTGGGACAGCAGGTGAGCCTGGCGTACGCGCCGCAGACTCCGTCCGTCTACCAGGGCGAAACGGGGCGTCAGTAGCCTTCGCCGCCGTAGCCCGGAGGAGGCGGGGGGGGCGGGGGAAGATTGTCCTGTGACTGCGGAGGCGGAGGCGGGGGCGGGAGATTGCGCATGCGGTAGTTGGGGACCGCCATCCCCGGCACGATGTTGCCCTTTGCATACATGCATTGCAGGTAGGCGATGTTGTACTGCCGCTGCAGGGTGTCGCTGTTGCTGGAACCCTGGCCGGCCCCCATCGCCGTGCCGGCGATCAATCCGACGCCGGCACCCGCGGCGGCAGACCCGCTGTTGTTGCCCAGCAGCGCGCCCGCCACGGCACCCAGTGCGGTCGCGGCGACCGTACCCGCCACCTGCGAATTGGTGGCCGAGGATTTGCCGCCTGCGATCGCCTGTGACGAGTAGGCCCTGCAGACCTGATCTTCGCCCGCGAATACGTCGAACGGCTTCCCGGGCGCCGGCATGACCTGCACGGTCGGCCCCGTCGGCATGGTCTGACAACCGGCCAATGCCAGGATACCGGCACCGGCGACAACTCCGAGTCCCCAGGAAAAAGGACGCATGGCAAACCTCCCAGCAAAAAAATCCGGACGGCCGGCGAATGCCGCGGTGCGGGATACCCGCAACGGCAGGCGAGCCCCTATTGTAGATCGGTCGTGCGGGAATGCTGCCGAACCCGCGCGGGCAGAGCGTAACAGTTCATATCGCCGGATCGTCTTCGGGCGCCGCCACACCGCGCCACCGGGGCGCGAGCTGATGTTCGACACCGATCAGGTCGAGTACGCGCGCGATCGTCTGGTCGACCATCTCCTCGATCGAGCCGGGGCGGTGATAGAACGCCGGTACGGGCGGAAAAATGATGCCCCCCATCTGGGTCACTTCCTGCATGTTGCGCAGATGCGCCGCATGCAGAGGCGTCTCGCGAACGAGCAGGAGCAGGCGCCTCCGCTCCTTGAGCGTGACGTCGGCAGCGCGGGAGATCAGGTTGTCGGAGAAACCGCAGGCGACCGCGGCCAGCGTCTTCCCCGAGCACGGCGCAATCACCATCGACTCCCATGCGAACGACCCCGAGGCGATGGCAGCGCCGATGTCGGAGACACCATGGGAAACATCGGCCATCGCCTCGATGCCGCCGCGCTTGATCCCCAGTTCCTGGCTTGCGCTCAACGCGCCGGCGCGGGAAATCACGGCATGGGTCTCCACCCCGCCCGCCGCACGCAGGTGAGCGAGCAGTCGCACGCCATACACGGCGCCCGACGCGCCGGTGACGGCGACGATCACGCGTCGCGGCATGTCACTGCGCCGCGTTGAGCAGGTTCTGCAACTCGCCGCTTTCGTACATTTCCGTCATGATGTCGGAGCCACCGACGAACTGCCCGTTGACATAAAGCTGCGGGATCGTCGGCCAACTCGCGTAGTCCTTGACCGCTTGGCGAATGACGTCGTCCTGGAGCACGTCGACGGTGACGATGTTCTTGACTCCGCAAGCCTTGAGGATCTGCACGGCGCGACCCGAGAACCCGCAACGCGGGAATTGCGCCGTGCCTTTCATGAACAGGACCACGGGGTTTTCGGTGACGGTCTTCCGGATGAACTCTTGCGCTTCCATGATGGGATTCCAGGAAAGAAACGAAACTCGAGCGAGATCCTACACGCATGAGACGGCGGACGCCGCCGGAAATTCCCCGCCCAGGACATGGAGAACGACGTGGGCGACCAGCGATCTCACTGCCGGCGAGCCAGGCAGACACGATCCCGGCCCTCGAGATCCAGCAAGGTCTCGACCGAATCAAACCCCTGCTCCCGCGCCAGCGCATGCACCTGCGGCCCTTGGTCGTAGCCATGCTCGAGCAGCAGAACACCGCCGGGACGCAGGTGCCTGCCCGCAGTCACGATGATGGTGCGCAGCGCGCGCAAGCCGTCGGCGCCGTCGGTCAGGGCATGCCGGGGTTCGTGGGCCAGACTGCACAGATGCGGGTCGCCCGCCGCCACATAGGGAGGATTGGAAACGATCAGATCGAACCGCGTGCCGCCCAGCGGCGCGAACCAGTCCGCGGCAACCAGCGCGACGCGCGCCTGCAACCGACTGCTGTTCCGGCGTGCGACTGCCAACGCCTGCAAGCACCGGTCGGTCGCCACAACCTGCCAGTGCGGCTGCGCCAACGCCAGCGTGATCGCGACGCAACCCGAACCGGTCCCCAGTTCCAGCACGGAAATGCCCGGCCGGGAGGGAAGGAGGCGGATTGCCGTATCGACCAGAAGTTCGGTCTCGGGTCGTGGAATGAGCACGGCAGGCGTGACTTCGATGGCGTGGCCGTAGAACTCCTGAAACCCGGTCAGGTAGGCCATCGGCGTGCCGCTACGCCGCCGCGCCGCCAGATCGGAGAACCGCCCTTGCACGGCCGGATGCACGACGATCTCCGGATGCGCGACGAGGTGCTCCGGGGATACCCCCAAGGATAGGGCGAGGAGCGCGCGCGCCTCCCGAAACGGAAGCCGGGATTGCCGCAGGAGGACGCTCGCAGTGACGTTCCGATCGGTCATCGCGCAATCCGGTTGGAAATGGAGGGAGAGACTTCCCCAAGGGCACAAAGTTCCGCGCAGCATCCCGATCGATGACGTGGCGCGCGATCTCCACCGGGAACGGGGACCGCTGCATACGCTGCAATGACGTTATTCCGACTCGGCCAGGGCTGCCAGTTGA
>JAJYBQ010000153.1 GCA_021778935.1 Pseudomonadota bacterium
GCTGCCCGTGCTTGCCTGGTCGCGCTACAAGCTGCCGTCCGGCGCGCTCCCGGCGGCAGTCGTCGACAACGCGGCGGTGCAGATCGGTGCGCACCTCGCCGCCCGCGGCGCGCGCTGCGCGGTGGCCGATACGCTCTATTCCATCGACCAGTTGCCGGAATCCCTCGGGGAAGTGCGCGATGTCGCAGAGTCGCTGTTCGGCGTCGCGACGCGCGGCCAACCGCTCAAGGTCGATCAGAAATCGCTGCGCGAACCCATCCTCATGCTCGCCGATTCGCGCTATCTGCTCGCCGCCATCGTCGTTCCCGAGGGCACACCCGTGTACCACTGGCAGGAGACCGGCGTCGACCCCGACTCGAAAACCGCGGCGGAACAGGCCTTCGCCGAACAACTGACCAGCGTCCTGGCGCCGGTGATGACGGGATGCCGCTACCGCGCGCTCGCGCCCAATGCGTTCCACGCGGCGCTGCGTTTCGGCGACCGCGAGCTGCGAGCGTTTTCGCTGGATGCGGCGGTGTCGTATCTCAAGCTCACCTACGAGCTGCTGCCCACCTCCCTGCAGGCGACCATCGCGCCGTACGAGAACAAGCGCGACCGGCCGGCAACCGAATTGCGGATCGGCATCTCGGCCACCGACGACGACGATGCGGTGATCGAGGGCGTGGTCTGGCCGCTACTCGGCGACGATGAAGAGCAGGCGACGGAAGAGGTGGAAGCGGCGATCAAGCGCATGGGCATCCACAAGATCGTCACCCACGCACACCGTTTCCCGCTCGAGTACTGCGACGATTGCGGCGCACCGATGTTCCCCAACCCCTCGGGCCACTCGGTGCACACGGAGCCGATGGAGGACGAGGGCGACCGGCCGGCGAGTCCGCTGCACTGAACGCAACGGATCCACGATGAAGATCGGCCGCAACGACCCCTGCCCCTGCGGCAGCGGAACGAAGTACAAACGCTGCTGCATGGCCCGCGACCAGGCGCGGGAGGCGGAAGAACGCGAACACGCAGGCGCCACGGAACGCGCGATCCGTTGGTTGGCCGAGACCCGCCGCGACGCGATGGTCGCGGCCTACGAAGCCCTGCGGACCTCCCTGGCCGGGGAAGCGCGGCGCGCGGCGCTCGACGCCCTGGACGAGGAAACCCAGTCCCTGCTGCGAATCAATCTGATGGAATGGCTGCTCGCGGAGGGTAGCCTCGATGTCGACGGCGCACCGCGGCGCATTTCCGATCTGCTGCTCGGTGCGCAGGATCTGGCATGGACGCCGGGCCAACGCTCCTGGCTGCAACGCCTGTCGGAACACCCGCTACGCCTTTATGAAGTGCTGGATATCGTTCCGGGGCGCCAGATCACGCTGCGCGACGCAATCCGTCCCGACGCTGCGCCCGTCGTGATCGGCGACACCTCGGTCAGCGAATGGGTTCCTGCCGGATCGGTGAGCGGCCCGACCTACGTCGCCTGTCGTGTGCTGCCGGGACGCGAGGGCAACGAGCTGTCCGGTGCGGCATTTCCCTTCCCCCGGATCACCGGCCCCGCAGTGGCCGCGATGCTGCGCACCGCGGTGGCGGAGCCCGGCAAGTCCGCCGCCGACATCGGGCGAGCAATCATGGCCGCGTGGGTCGAGCACCTGTTCACCGAACCGCACTAGACCGAAGTCGGCACGCTCGGGAAACCCACCCTGCGCCGCCGTTCGAACAGGCATACCGCGGCTGCCGCGGCGACGTTCAGCGACTCCACCGAGCCACTGGTGGGGATGCATACGCGCCGGGTGCACACCGCGAGGGACTCCGCGGAGATCCCGGCCCCCTCCCCGCCCAGAATCCAGCCCACCGAACGACCCGCGGGCAGATCCGTTTCCCACAGCGACGCGGCATCGTGCGCAACGGCCGCGATCCACTCGCCCTGGAGCACGGCGGGTAACTCCTGCGCCGCGACGTGCTCATGAATGGCGATCCGGAAATGGGCCCCCATCCCGGAGCGCAACACCTTCGGCGCCCAGAGACCAGCGGTATTCGCCGACGCCAGCACGTGACGGATCCCCGCCGCCGCCGCGGTGCGCAACAGCGTTCCGGCATTGCCCGGATCCTGGATGCCGTCCAGATACAGAAGATCCTCGTCGGCGGCGTGCAGGCGCTCCGGACGTGGCACCGACACCAGCAACGTCAGGCCGGCACCGCGCTCCACCGGGGCAATCCGGTCATACAACGCCGGGGCGAGTTCATAGCACGGCAGGCCGCCGCCCGAGTTCCGCAGCAGGTCCTGCACCCGCGATGCCACCGCGCCCTGCGCCGCACCGCGGCGCACGAGGATCGCCTCGACGGGAAACCCCGCATTCCCCGCCGCCTGCGCCAGATGCAGCCCTTCGGCCAAGGTCTGGCCAACCTCGCGCGCGGCCCGCGGCACCGTCGCGATCCGCAACCAGCGGCGATAGGACGGATTCGATTCGGAAGCGATCGCTTTCATGGCCGAAACCAACCCAGGCCACGGTCGGCGTGCGCTACGGCATCGCGTACCGGGGCAAAGGAGCGACGATGCGCCGGACAAGGCCCGCGCTCGCGCAGCACCGCCAAGTGCCGCGGCGTGGGATACCCGAAATGGACGGCGAATCCATACCCGGGATACTGTGCATCGAGCGCGCGCAACAACGCGTCGCGATGGGTTTTCGCAAGGATCGACGCACAACTGATCGCCGGCTCGGTCGCATCGCCGCCCACGATTGCACGCGCGCCGATCGCCAACCGCGGCAGCGTGTTGCCGTCGATCAACGCAAATTCCGCCGCGGGCGACAGCGCCTCGAGGGCGCGCCGCATCGCCAGCAGACTCGCCTGCAGGATGTTGTGGGTATCGATCTCCTCCACACTCGCGACCGCCACGCTCCAGGCCAACGCCCGCTCGCGCACCGCCTGCGCCAGGCGCTCGCGCTGCCGCGCCGTCAGGCGTTTCGAATCCCGCGCGCCCTCGATCGGTCGATCCGGATGCAGGATCACCGCCGCAGCCACGACCGGACCTGCGAGCGGTCCGCGGCCCGCCTCATCGACGCCGGCGACGTACATCAAGCCCCCCTTCTGCCGCACCCGACGTCCGGGCGTGCAGGCGTCGCCAGCCGGCGCCATGGCACGGCCGCCACCCTCACACCCGGCCCCGGCGGGCCATCTCGATCGTCTGCAGAATCGCCGCCGTCGCCAGCGCCGGGGTATCGCGCTGCATCGACGCGTGCATCGCGCAATAACGCTCGTGTAGACGCCGCCGCCCGGCCGCATCGCCGAGCACATCGAGCAGCGCGCGGGCGATCGCCGGCGCCGTCGCCCGCTCCTGTAACAGTTCCGGGACGATCGCCTCGCCGGCCAGGACGTTGGGCAAGCCAACCCAGGGCAGGTAACCGCCGATCCGTCGCATGATCCAAGCCGACGACGCCGGCATGCGGTATGCGATCACCATCGGACGCTTATAGAGCGCCGCTTCCAGCGTTGCCGTGCCGCTGGCGACCAGCACCCCGTCGCACGCCTCCAGACAGTCGTGCGAGCGGCCATCGAACCAGTGCAGACGCTCCCGCACCTCCGGGCGCGAGCCGATCTGCGATTCCACCATCGTCCGCAGGCTGCGATCGGCCACCGGCAGCAGGAACCGCGCAGCGGGATGGGCGCGCGCGATCTCCCGCGCCGCGTCCAGGAATACCGGGCCGATGTACTCCACCTCGGCGCGTCGGCTCCCGGGCAGCAGTGCGACGATCGGAGATCCCGTCCCGAACAGACCGGTCAGCCCCAAGCGCGCGCGTGCGGCATCCGCATCCGGGTCCATCGGAATCTCGCTCGCCAGGGGATGACCGACATAGCTCGCCGGAATCCCGGCCCGATCGTAGATCTCCTGCTCGAAGGGAAATACGAGCAGCACGCGGTCGGCTGCCTTGCGGATCCGCTCGATGCGCCCGCCGCGCCACGCCCAGATCGAAGGGCTCACGTAGTGCACCGTCGGGATCCCCGCGGCCCGCGCCTTCGCCTCCAGCGCCAGATTGAAATCCGGCGAATCGACCCCGACCAGCGCCGCGCAACGGCCCGCGACCAGACGGTCGAACACTCCGCGTCGCAGCCGCAACAGACGGGGCAATTCGCGCAGCACCTCGATGTAGCCGCGCACGGAAAGCTCGCGCACGTGGTGCCAGGCTTCGCACCCCGCCGCGATCATGCGATCACCCGCGATTCCTGCGGCTGCATAGGGCGGATCGTGCCGCCGCAGCGCCGCCACCACCGGCGCCGCCAGCAGATCCCCGGAAGTCTCTCCGGCCACGAACGCGATTGGCTCAGACATGCGAAAAAATTCTATGCGATGGCGCAAGGGTGGATATTCGGTCCGCGCGCGCTCGGAGCAATATCAGGCGTGGAGGAACGCGCGGACCCGACGTCCGCCCGTGGCTGCTACCGAACGACTCCCCGCCCCGGAACTGCCAGAAACTCCGTGAAAACCCGCAATACCGCCGCGCAATCCTCCGCAAGTTCCGCAATCCGCGACTCCAGCGTCGCGCGCGCCTCGGCCAGCGGCAGATTCTCCCGATACACCGTCCGATATGCACGCCGCAGTTCGGCGATTGCCGCCGCCGAAAACCCGCGTCGCCGCAACCCCTCGACATGAACCCCATGGGCCTGCGCCGGATTGCCGCTGCACATCACGTACGGCGGCAAGTCCTGCAACAGGATCGTGCCGCCGCCGCACATCGTGTGCACACCCACCCGCACGAACTGATGCACCGCCGACATGCCGCCGATGATCGCGTGGTCTGCCACCTGCACATGTCCGGCCAACTGCACAGCGTTGGCGAGAATCGTGTTGCTGCCCACGACGCAGTCGTGCGCAACGTGCACATAGCCCATGATCCAGTTGTTCGACCCGATCCGGGTCACACCGCCGCCCTGCACCGTTCCGGTATTGATCAGGCAGTGCTCGCGAAACAGGTTGCCGTCACCGATGACGAGTTGCGTATCCTCACCGGCATATTTCTTGTCCTGCGGCTCGGTGCCGATCGAACTGAAGGGAAAAATCCGGTTGTCGGCACCGAGGCTGGTGTTTCCAGCCAGCACGGCGTGCGCACCGATCGAGGTTCCGCGTCCGACCCGCACCTTCGCGCCGATCACCGCATACGGCCCGACCTCGACGCCCTCGGCGAGTTCCGCGCCGTTCTCGACGATCGCCGTGGCATGTACGTTCACCATCGATCAGGCCCCCGGGCCACAGCACAAGCCACCCGACGGATCCGCCGCCGCATCCCCGCCGCGATCGCTGTCGACGCCGGGCGCCTCGATCTGCCGGTACGCGCACATCAATTCCGCCTCGCAGGCGACCTGCCCGTCCACCAGCGTGCGGCCGAGGAACTTGGCGATTCCCCGCATTTCGCGCTCCATCGACACTTCGAGCCGCATCTGGTCGCCGGGCATGATCGGCCGCTTGAAACGCGCCTTGTCGATGCCCGCGAAGTAGTACAACCCGTCGGAATGCGCCTTCTGACCGTGCGTAACGAACGCCAGGATGGCCGCCGCCTGTGCCATCGACTCGAGGATCAGAACCCCCGGCATCACCGGATAGTGCGGAAAATGCCCGGTGAACACCGGCTCGTTGGCCGACACGTTCTTGAGCGCAACGATGCGCTTGCCGGACTCGACCTCCAGCACCCGATCGACCAGGATGATCGGAAAGCGGTGGGGCAACAGGGACAGGATTTGGCGAATGTCCATCATGATGTCTTCTCGTCTTGATCGCCCGACCCAGGGGCGTTGGCAGGGTTCGATTGGTGCAGGGCTTCCAGCCGGCGGATGCGATCGCGCAGTTCGACCAGGTGTCGCGACAGCGCCGCGTTGCGCTCCCAGTCGCGGTTGCGCATCATCGGGAACACGCCGGTATAGAAGTCCGGCTCGCGCAGGCTGCGCGACACCAGGGTACCGGCGCCGACCACCGTGCCGTCGACGATCTGTAGATGCCCATGGATCATCGCCGCACCACCGATCTGGCAGTTGCGACCGATGACGGCGCTGCCGGCGATCCCGACGCAACCCGCGATTGCGGTGTGCGCGCCGATCCGGCAATTGTGGCCGATCTGCACCTGGTTGTCGATTTTCACGCCGTCCTCGACGACCGTGTCCCCCGCCGAGCCGCGGTCGATCGTCGTATTCGC
>JAJYBQ010000154.1 GCA_021778935.1 Pseudomonadota bacterium
TCGATCACCAGGAGATCCGGGTCGCCGCTGCGCCGGAGCAGCGTGCGCAACTGCCCGTAGTCGCCGGCTTCCCCGACGAGTTCGATGCCCGGATGATCGGAGAGGATCTGCACGATCCCGCGGCGCACGATGGCATGGTCATCGACGACGATGGTCTTGAGCTTCACGTGAGGCATTCCGAAGGCGACCCGGGATTCTGCTCCGGTTTTGATCCGCCATGAGTGGGTACGCAGAACATCACCGTGGTGCCACGGCCCGGCGCGGAACTGATTTCCGCCCAACCGCCCAAGCCGCGCGCGCGCTCGACCAGGCCGCGGATGCCGAATCCCGGGGTCCCCTGCAGCATGTCCGGATCGAACCCCACACCGTCGTCGTTGACCTCCAGCGTGACTTCCTCCGGCGCTGCAAACAGCTGCACGGCAACCCGTTGCGCCTGGGCATACTTGGAAATGTTGGCCAGCGATTCCTGTGCGACGCGGTACATCGCTGCGGCGCACTCGGCTGGCAGCGGGAGGTCTTCGCGGTTGGTTTCGAATCGGGCCGGTATGGCGGTGCGCGAAGCAAAGCTCTGTACCAGCCACTGCAAGGCGGCCACCAAGCCGGCATCCAGGACCGGCGGGCGAAGGTTGTGTTGGATGCGGTGGCTGGCCGCTACCGCCTGTTCCAGCAGGTTCGAGATCGCCCGCAGTCGCGGTGCGGCATCGGTATGCCCTTGCAATTGCCGCGCCAGACTGACGAGCTCGAAGCGCATGGCAGTCAGGGTGGCGCCGATGTCATCATGAATTTCGCGCGCAATCCGGCGGCGCTCCTCCTCCTTGACGGTTTCGAGGTGGCGCGTGAGCGCGCGCAGCCGGCTTTCGCTCTCCGCCAAGGCGGCGGCCGCTTCCCGCCCGGCCCGCCGTTCGGTGGCGGCCTGGAGGCTGCGGTTGATTGCCGGGCCGACGCGGAACATGCGCGATTTGAGAATGAAGTCGTCTGCGCCCGCGCGCAGCGTGGCCACTGCCAGATCTTCCGACATCTCGCCGGACACGACGACGACCGGCAGATCCGGATCGTGTTCCTTGGCGACGCGCAGCGCCGCGAAGGCGTCGAAGCGGGGCATGTTGTGATCGGTGACCACGATATCCACCGCCCCATCCCGCAGCGCGCCGCGCATTCCCCCTTCGTCCTCCACCCGCCGCGCGCGCACCGGGTGGCCGCTGCGTGCCAGCAGGGCGAGCAGCAGCTCGTAGTCGAGTTCGGAGTCCTCGACCACCAGCAGTTGGGTAGGGGGGGCGGAAAGCGTCGGAACCATGGCCAAGCCCGGATTCTGGCGCAAAACCGGCCGGCGTAGCGGTTAGTTCGGAGGTTCCCGGTTTTTTTCCGGCTTTTCCCCGTATCGGGTGGCACGCCGGTCGCGGAAACTTGGTCCGCGGCACCAAGTGCCGGAACCAAGTGCACTGAGTCGGAGATTCGTCGAATGAATGCCCTGCTGCGCGAGGCGCGCCGAAACGCTGCGCAAGAGTGCGCCGCGATCGAGGCCGATCTGGATCGATTGCAGCGCTTGTTCAATGATGCGGCGTCGCGCCTGCTTGCCAGTTTTCATGAGGTGGCAGCCCTGGAGTCCGGCACGCTGCAGCGCAGCGACGAGGAACGGCGCCGGGTCCAGGCGGCGCTCGGCAGTGCCATCACGGCGCTGCAGTTCCAGGACATGGCAAGCCAGCTCACCGGGCATGCACAGCGGCGACTACTCGCCCTGGAAGCGCGTCTCCAGGATTGGTGCGGTGATCCTGCGCAGGGGATCACCGTCGAACACCCGCATCCGGTCCGGCAGGCGGAGATGGCCTCGGGTTCGATCGAATTGTTTTGAAACGCGGTGGGGAAGGAACGGAATATGCATTCGATTCTGGCGGTGGATGATTCTGCATCGATGCGGCAGATGGTGGCGTTCACGCTCAAGGGGGCGGGCTACAACGTGATCGAGGCGGCAGACGGCCAGGAAGCGCTCGACAAGGCTCGGGCGGAGAACATCGATCTGGTCCTGACCGATCAGAACATGCCGCGCATGGACGGCATCACCCTGGTGCAGAACCTGCGGGGGTTGGCGGCCTATGCGACGACACCGATCCTGATCCTCACCACCGAATCGGGCGCCGATATGAAGGCCAAGGGCAAGGCGGCCGGCGCGACTGGCTGGCTGGTGAAACCGTTCGACCCGGGCAAGCTGCTCGATGTCGTACGCAAGGTGATTCGCTGACAGATCGAGGGCTTCATGGGTGACATGGTGAATCAGGGGGTTGGCCAGGGCGGGTTCGACCTCTCGCAGTTCCATGACGTGTTCTTTGAAGAGGCGGGCGACAACCTCATGAACATGGAGTCGCTGCTGCTCAACATCGACGTCGATGCTCCGCGGGACGAGGATCTTCATGCGATTTTCCGGGTTGCGCATTCGATCAAGGGTGGCGCTGCGACCTTCGGGTTCGCCGACGTGACCCATCTCACCCACGAACTGGAGACGTTGCTGGACCGCGTCCGCCGTCATGAGCTGGCCCTCGACCGCAGCATGGTCGATGTGCTGCTCGAAGCCAGCGACGTCGTCAAGGCGCAGCTCGCGCGCCGTCAGGGCGGCGCGGGGGATGCGCCCGACACGACCGACCTGGTCGGACGAATCAAGCGCCTGGCAGCGGGGGAGAAGATGGTGGCGGAGCCTGCGAATACGCCGGCGCCGCCGAGCGATGATCTGCCACCCGGGTCGCGCCGGCTGCTCGTGCGGGTCGGGCCGTTGCGCGATGCCGCAGTGGCCAACAATCTCGAGGAACTGTTCCGCGATATTCCCGATCTCGGGACATTCGTCGCAAGCGATGACGGCAAGCTCGACGCCGAAGGCTGCCGACGGTTCCGCGTCACGACGAAATCGCCGGACTCGGAATTGATCGAACTCTTTTCCTTTCATGTCGCGCGGGAGCAGATCCGGATCGAACCGGATTCCGGGACGGTTTCGCCCGCGCCGCGGGTGGCCGACGGGGTCGTCGAGGAGGGCGAGGGATTCGGGTTTTTCGTCGACCCCGGAACCTTGCCCGCAGCCCGGCAGGCGGTCGAGGAGCGGAAGGATGCCTCGGCCGATACGGACGATCCGGTGCGCGCCGCCGCCGGTCCGGCTCCGGACCGTAAGGCTGGCGAGGCGAAGCCGGCGGGCGGGGCGCATCCGGCGAATCTCGAATCGAACACCTTGCGCGTCCCGATCGAGCGCGTCGACCAGCTGATCAATCTGGTGGGCGAGCTGGTCATCACCCAGGCGATGATCAGCCAGCAGGTCAAGGATCTCGACCCGACCCATTTCCGTGCGCTCACGGCCGGGGTCGCCGACCTCGAGCGCAATTCGCGTCACCTGCAGGAAGCGGTGATGTCGATCCGGATGATCCCGATGTCCTTCGTGTTCAACCGGTTCCCGCGCATGATCCGCGATCTTGCCACCAAGCTGGGCAAGAAGATCGAGTTGAAAATGATCGGGGAGGCCACGGAACTCGACAAGGGCCTGATCGAGAAGATCGTCGATCCCCTCACCCACCTCGTGCGCAACTCCGCCGACCATGGCTTGGAGACCCCGGATCGGCGCCGCGCCGCAGGCAAGAACGAGACCGGTACCGTCACGCTGGCGGCTTCGCACCAAGGCGGCTCGATCGTCATCGAGGTGCGCGACGACGGGCAGGGTTTACGGCGTGACAAGATCCTTGCCAAGGCCCGCGAGCGCAGCCTCGCCACCCGGGAGGATATGACCGACGCGGAAGTCTGGGCGCTGATCTGGGAGGCCGGTTTTTCCACTGCCGACGAGGTCAGCGACATTTCGGGGCGTGGTGTGGGAATGGACGTGGTTCGCCGCAACATCCTTTCCCTGGGCGGGACGGCGGAGATCGAATCTGCCGAGGGATTTGGAACCTGTGTCCGCGTGCGTTTGCCGCTGACCCTCGCGATCATGGATGGCATGTCGATCGGGGTGGGCGACGAGACCTACATCCTGCCGCTGTCCTCGGTGGTGGAGTCCTTCCAGATCGAAGCCGGGATGATCCAGACCGTGGGGTCTTCGGGCCGGGTGGTGAAGGTGCGCGAGGAATATATGCCGGTCGTGGCGCTGGAAGAGGTCTTCAGCGTTCCCCCGCCGTCGGATCCGGTGTACGGACCGAAGATCCTGGTTGTCGTCGAGGCCGAAGGCCGGCGGCTGGCCGCGATCGTCGACGAATTGCTGGGTCAGCACCAGGTCGTCGTAAAAAACCTGGAAGCCAACTACCGCCGTGTTTCCAACATCTCGGGCGCGACCATCCTCGGAGATGGCCGCGTGGCCTTGATCATCGACGTCGGTAGCTTGGTCAAGCGGGCGCGCCACTGAGTTCCGGAGATCGCCGTGCCGGATGATGCCTTCGACCCTGCCGAGCGGCGCGAATACGAATTTCGGAAGGCCGATTTCGATCGTATCCGTGCGCTGATCCGTCAGCGCGCGGGAATCCATCTCGCAGAGCACAAGCAGAACATGGTGTACAGCCGCCTGAGCCGGCGGCTGCGCGCCCATGCCATGCACTCCTTCACGGAATATCTGGACCGGCTCGAGCGCGATGCGCAGTTCTCCCGGACCGAAACTCAGGAGTTCGTCAACGCGCTCACGACGAATCTGACGTCGTTTTTCCGCGAGGCCCACCATTTCGACGCGCTGGCGGAGTTTCTGCGGGCCGGGACGGTGCGGGAGCCGCCGAAGATCTGGTGTGCGGCAGCCTCGACCGGCGAGGAACCCTACTCGATCGCCATGACGATGATGGAGACGGCCGCCGGCCGGGCACCGGGCAAGCTGCTGGCATCGGACATCGACACCGGCGTGCTCGAGACCGCAGTGCGTGGCGTGTATCGGCTGGATGCGGTGCAGCGCGCCTGCGGGCCGACCCGACCGTCGCGGTTTTTCCTGCGCGGCACCGGCGCCAACGAGGGGTTCGTGCGGGTACGGCCGGATCTCGCGCGGCTGGTGGAGTTCGCCCAGGTCAACCTGCTCGCGACGGATTGGCCGCTGGTGCGCCAGTTCGCCGGAGGCGCATTCGACGCGGTGTTCTGCCGCAACGTGATGATCTATTTCGACAAGAGCACGCAGCGCGAAATCATGGCGCGGATCGCCGGCGTGCTGCGGCCCGGAGGTCTGCTCTTCGTCGGCCATTCCGAGAACTTCACCGATTGCCGGGAGACCGTCGTCCTGCGTGGCAAGACGGTATATCAGAGGCTATAGATTCGATGCTGCGCCCCGCCACGCCGCCCGCAACCCCGCCGAAGCCCCGCGCCACCGGTGCGGAGGGGGAGGCGCGGACGTTCTACGTCGACCGGGAGTTCGATCGCAACGCGGTCAAGCTGCTGCCGGGCGAGTTCTTCGTTTCCGCGGAGGACATCGTCCTGTCTACGGTGCTCGGATCCTGTGTCGCAGCCTGCATCTGGGATCGGCGCGCGCGCATCGGCGGCATGAACCACTTCATGTTGCCCGCCGAAGGCGCGGCGGGAGATGCCTGGGCCGGTGCTTCGGGCCGCTACGGGGTCTTTGCGATGGAGCAGCTCATCAACGAACTGCTCAAGCGCGGCGCGAAGAAAGCCAATCTCGAGGCCAAGGTGTTCGGCGGCGGCGCCGTGCTGCGTGCGATCACGTCGCTCAATATCGGCGAGCGTAATGCTGCCTTCGTGCTGGAATTCTGCCGCAAGGAAGGTCTCCGCGTGGTGGCGCAGGACTTGCTCGATGTGCATCCGCGCCGCGTGGTGTTCTTTCCCGTCACCGGCCGCGCCCTGAGCAAGAAGTTGGCGACGGCCGACGCCGCCGTCGCGGTGTTCGAGCAGCAATACACCGCCAGGATCAATACGGCCCAGGTTGCCGGCGACATCGAACTTTTTTGAGGCTGTTCATGGCAAAGACGCGCGTTCTGATCATCGACGACTCGGCTCTCATCCGCAGCCTGTTGACCGGCATCATCGGCGGGCATCCGGATCTGGAGGTGGTCGGTGCCGCGCCGGACCCGCTGGTTGCCCGCGAGATGATTCGTGCACTCGACCCCGACGTCGTCACCCTTGACATCGAAATGCCGCGCATGGACGGGCTGGAATTTCTGGAGCGGCTGATGC
>JAJYBQ010000155.1 GCA_021778935.1 Pseudomonadota bacterium
GAATCGATCGCCTGATCGCGATCTTCCGGCATCCGTCATCGAGGTAGCTATGGCACATAAAAAGGCAGGTGGTTCTTCCCGCAACGGCCGCGACTCCAAAGCGAAGCGGCTTGGGGTCAAGGCATACGGCGGCGAAACCGTTCGCGCCGGCAGCATCATCGTTCGCCAGCGTGGCACGCAGTTCCACGCCGGTGACAATGTCGGGACGGGGCGTGACTACACCCTGTTTGCGCTGGTGGACGGCGTGGTCAGTTTCGCGGTCGGCGGCGAGCGCAACCGGCGGTCGGTGCATATCGCGCCTGTCGCGCCGGAAGTCGCTGCATAATCATCCGCACCGCGGCGGGGTGTTTCTTGATGGCGGCCTGCCGTTCACCCGGCAGGCCGCTTTTCGTTGTAGCGTTCCCGAAGCTCCCGGATGGGTTCGGGTCGGAGCCAACGTGGGTGTCGAAGCGGCAGCGCATGGCGTCGTGTAAGCGTTCAGCATGAATTTCGTTGATGAAGCGCGTATTGAGGTGAGCGGCGGTCGCGGCGGCGACGGCTGCGCCTCGTTCCGTCGCGAAAAATTCATTCCAAAAGGGGGGCCCAACGGCGGCGACGGCGGTCGCGGCGGCACCGTCTGGGCGGTTGCGGATCGCAACCTGAACACGCTCATCGAATACCGGTATCAGCGCAAGTACCAGGCACAGAACGGCGAAGCCGGACGGGGATCCGATTGCTTCGGCGCCGGCGGCGACGACATCGTGCTGGCGATGCCGGTGGGGACCGTGGTCTACGACGACGACACCGGTGAGGCGATTGCCGACCTCGCCCGGCACGGTCAACGCGCGCTGCTCGCCGAGGGCGGGTCCGGCGGATTGGGGAATCTGCATTTCAAGTCCAGTACCAACCGGGCGCCGCGGCAATTCACGCCGGGAAAACTCGGACGGGCACGGCATCTGCGACTGGAGTTGAAGGTTCTCGCCGACGTTGGCCTGCTCGGGCTACCGAATGCCGGGAAATCCACACTGCTCTCTGCAGTATCCAACGCCCGCCCGAAGATTGCCGATTACCCGTTCACCACGCTGGTTCCGCATCTCGGCGTTGTTCGCATGGAGGAGGGAAAAGGATTTGTCGTCGCGGACTTGCCCGGCTTGATCGAGGGGGCGGCGGAAGGTGCCGGACTGGGCGATCGCTTCCTGCGGCATGTGAGCCGCACGCGGCTGTTGCTGCATGTGCTGGACGTCTCGCCGCACGAGGCGGACGAGCCATTGGCCGACCCGGTCGCGCAGGCGCGCACCATCGCCGCGGAACTGCGCAAATACGATCCGGCCCTGCAGCGGCGGCCGCGATGGTATGTGCTCAACAAGATCGATACGGTACCGCCGGAGGAACGTGGGGACCTGATTGCGAAACTCCGCCGTCGGCTTCGGACCAAGGCACCGATTTTCGTGATTTCCGCGGCAACACACGAAGGATGCCGAGATCTGATGTGGGCAGTGCAGCAGTTTCTGGTGGAACATCCCGCACGGGATGACGCCGATACCGCGGCCGGACCGGCCGGCGGCAATTCCGATCAGGCTGCGGTGGAGGCGGGGCCACCTTCCGGCTGGAGCCCCATTTGATCGGCGGAGCGGCTTCGGCGGGATCGCCGGCCCCGCGCTTTGCCCGCGTGGTCGTCAAGGTCGGCAGCAGTCTCGTCACCGATGACGGCCGCGGTCTCGATGCCGAGGCGATTTCCCGCTGGGCTACCCAGGTCGCTGCATTGCGCGGGGTGGGCTGCCAGGTCCTGCTCGTGTCCAGCGGCGCGATCGCGGAGGGCATGAAGCGGCTCGGATGGACGCGCCGGCCGCAGGAAGTCCACGAATTGCAAGCTGCCGCCGCGGTCGGACAGATGGGCCTGGCGCAGACGTATGAAACTTGTTTCCGCGCCCAGGGGATGCCCACCGCGCAGGTGCTGTTGACGCACGCCGACCTCGCGGACCGGGCGCGTTACCTCAATGCCCGCTCGACTCTGCTCACGTTGTTGCGGCTCGGGGTCGTACCGGTGATCAACGAAAACGACACGGTGGTCACGGACGAGATCAAGTTCGGCGACAACGACACGCTGGGCGCGCTGGTCACGAACCTCGTCGAGGCCGACACGCTGGTCATCCTGACCGATCAGCGCGGACTGTTCGATGCCGATCCGCGCCGCGTGCCGGATGCAAGTCTGATCGCCGAAGCGGTGGCCGGGGATCCGCGGCTGGAGGAGGTTGCCGGCGGTGCGGGCAGCGCGATCAGCCGCGGCGGGATGCTGAGCAAGGTGCTGGCGGCCAAGCGTGCTGCGCGCAGCGGCGCCTGCACCGTCATCGCATCCGGCCGCGAACCCGATGTGCTTCTTCGTCTGGCGCACGGCGAAGCCATTGGCACCCGCCTGACGGCATCGACGCCCATGCTTACGGCGCGCAAGCAATGGCTTGCCGACCATCTCCAACTCAAGGGGCGCGTGGTGCTCGATGGCGGCGCAGCCGCTGCGCTTCGCGACCAGGGGAAGAGCCTGCTGCCGATCGGCGTGATCGAAGTGCGCGGGGAATTCGCGCGCGGCGACGTCGTTGCCTGCATGGACGAAGCGGGCGCCGAGATCGCGCGCGGCCTGGTGAACTACTCCAGCGCCGAGGCGCGCCTGATCGCGCGCCGACCGAGCGCCGAGATTGCTCAGGTGCTCGGGTTCATCGAAGAGCCCGAACTCATCCACCGCGACAATCTCGTGCTGCTGTAGCAGTCGGACGCTTGGGCTGCGCGTTGCGCTAACGCGAACGCGCAGGCATCCCCTCGCGCCGTTTGGAAAAGACGAGCCGCGCCAGTTCGCGCAGCGCTTTGCCGTACACCTCCCGCTTGAACTCGATGACCGACTCCATCGGCACCCAGTACTCGTGCCATCGCCATGCATCGAACTCCGGCTTCTCGCTGCGGTCCAGCCGGACATCGCAATCGTCCCCCACCAAGCGCAACAGGTACCAGATCTGTTTCTGGCCCCGATAACTTCCCCGCATTTCCCGCCGGATCCACTGCTCGGGCACGTCGTAGCGCAACCAGCCACGCGTGCGCCCGACGATCTGGACGTGTTCCGTCTTCAAGCCCACCTCCTCGTACAGTTCCCGGTACATCGCCTGCTCCGGCGTTTCGCCGAGCTTGATGCCACCTTGCGGAAACTGCCAGGAGTGCTGCCCTAGCCGCTTGCCCCAGAACACCTCGTTGCGCCGATTGAGCAGGATGATGCCGACGTTTGGGCGGTACCCGTCCTTGTCCAGCATGCCAACCCCTGAAGCGATATCATTTCCGATCGATTATATGGAAAAGCCATGCGCGCCTCTGCCTACCTGATTTCCACCCAGAAAGAAGCTCCCGGCGATGCCGAGATCGTCAGCCAGAAACTGATGCTGCGTGCCGGCATGGTGCGCAAGCTTGCGGCCGGCATCTACAACTATCTGCCGCTCGGCTTGCGCACGATCCGCAAGATCGAGGCGATCATCCGCGACGAGATGAACCGCGCGGGCGCGCTCGAACTGCTCATGCCGGTCGTACAGCCTGCCGAACTCTGGATGGAATCGGGACGCTGGGACAAGTACGGCCCCGAATTGTTGCGGATCCAGGATCGCCACCGACGCGATTTCGTCTTGCAGCCAACCTCGGAGGAGGTGGTCACCGATATCGCGCGGCAGGAAATCCGTAGTTACCGCCAGTTGCCGGTCAACTTCTACCATATCCAGACGAAGTTCCGTGACGAGCGGCGTCCCCGCTTTGGCGTCATGCGCGGACGCGAGTTCACGATGAAGGATGCATACTCCTTCGATCGCGACGTGGAGGCTGCACATCGCAGCTACGAAACGATGTTCGACGCCTATGTGCGGATTTTCACCCGTCTCGGCTTGCGTTTCCGTGCGGTGGTGGCCGACACCGGCGCAATCGGCGGATCGCGCTCGCATGAATTCCAGGTGATCGCCGACAGCGGCGAGGACGTCATCGCGTTTAGTCCGGAAGGCGAATACGCCGCCAACATCGAATTGGCGGAGGCGCTACCCCTGCTCGCAGCGCGGGCGCCCGCGCAACGGTCTCTGCAGAGGACCGCGACGCCCGGGAAGGCGAAGTGCGCCGATGTCGCGCAGTTTCTGGGCGTTCCGATCCGGCAAACGGTCAAGGCGATCGTCGTTGCGGTGGGCGCTGGCGCGGCAGATCCGGCGGGCTCCACCGCCGCGGCGGAAATCGTCCTGCTGCTGCTGCGCGGTGATCACGATCTCAACGAAGTCAAGGCCGGCAAGCTTCCCGGCTTCGGCGACGGCTGGCGCATGGCGAGCGACGCCGAAATCGCCGACACCTTTGGCTGCCCGCCGGGCTCCCTCGGGCCGATTGCCCCGCGCAAGGCGGTGCGGGTGATCGCCGACCGTACGGTGGCCAACATGTCCGATTTCGTCTGCGGCGCCAACGAAGAAGGCGTCCACTACACCGGCGCGAACTGGGGCCGGGACATGCCGGAGCCGGTGCTGGTGGCGGACCTTCGTAACGTCGTCGCCGGTGACCCCGCGCCCGATGGCAAGGGCCTTCTTGCTATCCAGCGCGGCATCGAGGTCGGTCACGTCTTCTACCTCGGCACGAAATACTCGCAGGAACTCAACGCCACCTTCCTCGACGAGACCGGCAAGGCGCGATTCTTCGAGATGGGGTGCTACGGCATTGGCGTCACCCGCCTGGTCGGCGCGGCGATCGAGCAGAACCACGACGCGCGCGGAATCGTCTGGCCGGAGTCGATCGCACCGTTTTCCGTGGTCGTGTGCCCGGTGAACTACCACCAGTCGGAGAGCGTGCGCGCGCGTGCCGACGCACTTTACGATGCACTGCGCGCCGCGGGCATCGATGTGCTGCTCGATGACCGGGGCGAGCGCCCCGGCGCGATGTTCGCGGATGCAGAGCTGATCGGCATCCCGCATCGCGTGACGATCGGCGAGCGCGGCCTCAAGGCAGGAAAGATGGAGTACGTACCGCGTGCCACGCTGGAATCCGTCGAGATCGACGCCGACGGCGCAGTGCAGTTCTTGCTGGAGCGCCTCGGCAGCCGATAGCATTCCGGCAGGCGCGCCTCGGCCTCAATGCGCTGCCGTTCGGGGAAGCCTTCCCCCTCTCCCGCGAGCGGCAGAGGGCGCGCCTCGACTTCGATGCGTCGCCGTTCGGGGAAACCTTCCCCCTCTCCCGTGAGCGGGAGAGGGCGGGGGTGAGGGTCTGGCCATTGGGGCGATTTTGGCGATTGGGGCTCGAGCAGTTTGAACCGGAACGGTCTATGCGAAATCCACTTTCCGGGCGCCGCCGCGCTCTGATGGTCGCCGCGCTGGCGTTGCCGCTTCTTCCGGTCCGCGCCCGCGCCGGTGCCCAGCAGTACGAAGCGCTCGCCGTCTCCGTCCGCACGGCCCTGAGCGCATTGATCGCCGACCCCGCTCCTCCGACCCGCCGCTTCGACACGCCCGCGGAACGCGCCGCGTTCGAACGATGGCGGCGGGTGATGTTCCGTCGCCTCGCCGCGCGCCTGCCGTTGCCCCGCACCCGCGACGATCTCCTGCGCACGCTCGACTACGAAGCGATCCGCGCCGGACTGGACCGGCAGATGGTGCTGAGCCTGATCCAGGTGGAGAGCAATTTCCGCAAGTATGCGATCTCGGGCGCGGGCGCGATGGGGTACATGCAGGTAATGCCGTTCTGGGTCGATCTGATCGGCGACGGCAACGTGCGCAGCCTGTTCGACATGCGGACCAACCTGCGGTACGGCTGCGTGATCCTGCGGCATTACATCGACGAAGAGCGCGGTGACCTGTTCCGCGCCCTCGGCCGCTACAACGGATCGGTGGGCGATCCGGCCTACCCCGACGCCGTACTGGCAGCGTGGAAGGGCAATTGGTCGTATGACGGGTGAGGGCGGTGGTGAATCCGTCTGACCGACGCCCGGCCCGCACGATCACCCTCGCTTCATTCCCCCCGTCATCGATCCGAACGCCCGCATCATCTTCGCCAGCCCGCCCTTGCGCATCTGCTTCATCACGGTGTTCATCTGCTCGTATTGCGCCAGCAGGCGGTTGACCTCTTGCACCGGCACGCCCGCCCCCGCGGCGATG
>JAJYBQ010000156.1 GCA_021778935.1 Pseudomonadota bacterium
CAGCGGCCGTGGCCGAGGCGGGTGGCGGCGCGGCCGTGGCTGCCGGCGACGAGGGCCGCGGCGCCGGCGCGGGCGGGGTTGCGACCGCATGCCGGACCTGGCCACCATGCGGCAGGCGGGTCATGACGGCTACGGCTGCGAGCAGCACGACCAACAAAGCCACGGCCATGGCGGCGAACCGCTTCGTCCCGGAGTCGCGGCCGCCCGAGGGCGTCACCACGATGCGCGTCACCCGCACGCGCTCGGGCCGCGCCGCAGCGGCAGCCGCCGCTGCCTCTGCGGCCTGAATCTTGCGATCGAAATCGGCAAGCAGCGGCGCAACATCGGTCCGAAGTTCCCGGCCACAACCCCGCAGATAGCCGCGAATGTAGATCGGCTCGGGCAGCGCCGCGAAATCTTCGCCTTCCATGGCGTCGAGTTGCCGGGGGTGCAGATGCAGACGCGCCGCGAGTTCCGTCGCCGTCATGCCGGCCTCTTCGCGCGCGCGCCGCAGCGCCGCACCGAAGCCGACCGGGGCCTCCGCGGCGGGGGTTTCGGTGGCCGGACCCGACGTCGCGCGCTCGTCCTGCGGCAATGCCGCCGCGCCCGCTTCGCTGGGGCGTTTGGCGATTTCGTCAGTCATTGAAACGCCCGTGGTGCAGCGCATCGGCCTGCGGCGAATTGGGGAACTTGCCCAGCAACTCGTCCTCGTCATGGTGTTCGGTCGTCGCGTCGTGCTGGGCACGGGCGAGGCGCGCACCCAGCCACAGTGTTTCGGGATTGGGCGGTACGGACCGGACCAGGAGATCGTAGTAAAACTGTGCCCGCCCCAACTGCCCTTCCTTCAGGTACATCTGGGAAAGCTGGAACTTGGCCACCGGATCGGTCGCGTCGTACCGCAAGGCACGCAGGAAATATTGCTCGGCGCGGGCGTTCTCGTGCACCTGCAACAGGCAGATCCCGGCATCCTGCAGCGCGCGCGCCGGTGTCCGATACAAGCGGTTGGCAACCGCCTTGTCGAACCAGACGATCGAATCCTGGGCGTGTCCGGTCCGACACAGGAACCAGCCGTAGTTGTTCTGCAGATCGGGACTCTTCGGATCGAGCGCCAGCGCACGCTGGAACTCGCCGTCGGCCGTATCGAACTGGCCGAGATTCATGAGGATCAGGCCGTAGAAACCGTGCGCCGCGGCCAGATCGGGGTCGACCTCGATCGACCGGCGCACATCCTGGAGGGCAATCGGAATCTGGCCATCGCGGTAATAGCCGGTCGCCAACTGCAGGCGCGCCAGCGCACGCTGCCGGGCATCGCCCTTGGTCGCCCCCGGGACCGGCGCCTTGTTGATCTGCACGCCGTCGGCGGTGGTGGTCACCGTCTCGCAGCCGCCCAGTGCCAGCGCCGCCGCAAACCCGGCCACGCAGGCGATGGCTGCGCGCTCGCGCAGGCTGGCCCAGATCTGTCCCATCTTCATGCCGTGCCCTCCATCAAGACCGGCGCGCGGATCCGTGCCACGAGCCGGGTACGGTCGCGCACCTGCCCGGCCAACTGCCCGCAGGCGGCATCGATATCGTCGCCACGCGTGCGCCGTACCGTCGTCACGATCCCTCCCTCCTGCAGGATTTCGGCAAACGCGCGCACCCGCTGCGGATCCGGACGCTGGTACGCCGACCCCGCCGTGGGATTGAAGGGAATGAGATTGAACTTGCACGGCAGACCGTCAACCCGGCGCAGTAGCGCGCGCGCCTGGTCTTCCGCGTCGTTGACACCCGCGAGCAGGATGTACTCGAAGGTGATGAATTCGCGCGGAGCGTGCGCGAGGTACCGCTTGCATGCCGCCAGGAGTTCGGCGATCGGATATTTCCGGTTCAGGGGAACGAGTTCGTCGCGCAGCGCATCGTCGGGCGCGTGCAACGAGACCGCCAGCGCAACCGGACAATCCTGCGCGAGGCGATCGATCATCGGCACCATCCCCGAGGTGGACAGGGTGACACGTCGTCGCGACAGGCCGTAGGCATCGTCGTCGAGCATCAGGCGCAGCGCCGGCAGAACCGCATCGTAGTTCTGCAGCGGCTCGCCCATGCCCATCAGGACGACATTGCTGATCACCCGTTCGCCGTCGGCCGGGGCCGACAAACCCGGAGCCGCGGCGGGCCGCAGCATCCGCTCGGCCATCCACAACTGCCCGATGATCTCCGCCGTCGTCAGGTTGCGCGAAAAACCCTGGGCCCCGGTGGCGCAGAAGCGGCACCCGACCGCGCAGCCGGCCTGGGTCGAAATGCAGAGCGTGGCGCGATCGGCCTCGGGAATATAGACCGTTTCCACGGCCTCGCCGCCACCCACGTCGAGCAGCCACTTGCGTGTGCCGTCGTCGGACGCGCCGTCGCGCAGGATGGGGGCGGATGCGATCACCGCCCGCGCGGCGAGGGTCTCCCGCAAGGGGCGCGCAACGTCGGTCATCGCGGCAAAGTCGGCAACGGCGCGCTTGTGGATCCAGCGCAGCAGCTGGCGCGCGCGAAACGGCTTTTCCCCCAGGGACTGCACCCACGCAATCAATCCGTCGCGATCGAAATCGAGGAGGTTGGCTGCGTCCATGGGTCTCTCGATCGGGGGCGGGAATCCCTGTCGGCGCCAGCGCACCGGCAGGGAAACGCGGTCAGCGTACGTGGATATCCAGCGCGGGGAAGAAGAACGCCACTTCCGCCGCCGCAGTCTCCGCACCATCGGAACCGTGCACGGCGTTGGCGTCGATGCTGTCGGCGAAGTCGGCGCGGATCGTTCCCGCCGCCGCCTTCTTCGGGTCGGTCGCACCCATCAGTTCCCGATTGCGCGCGATTGCGTTCTCGCCACGCAGCGCCTGCACGAACACCGGCCCCGAGGTCATGAAGTCGACCAGATCGCCGAAAAACGAGCGCTCGCGGTGCACCGCGTAGAAGGCCTCGGCCTGCCGACGGGAGAGATGCATCATGCGCGCAGCAACGATCTCCAGGCCGGCACCCTCGAAGCGCGAGAGGATCTGGCCGATCGCGTTCTTGCGGACCGCGTCGGGTTTGAGGATGGAAAGGGTGGTTTCGATGGCCATTGCAGAAATCGCACGAAAAAAGAAACAGTTGGCGAACGTATGGAACCTGCGATGATATCACGCGGGAGGTTCCAGCACGGCAATCGATTCGACGTGGGAAGTGTGCGGGAACATGTTCACCACCCCTGCGGCGCGCACCGTCCATTTCGCCTCATGGACCAGCCAGGCGCAATCGCGCGCGAGCGTGGCGGGATTGCACGAAACGTACACCACCCGCCGCGGCGGTGCGGCGTCGAGGCCGAACGACTGCACCACCGACAGCGCGCCTTCGCGCGGCGGATCGACCAGGACGCGGTCGATCCGGCCGCCGAGGCCGGCACGCAGGCCCTCCCAATCGGCCGCCGTCCAATCGAACAGGTTGCGCGCCGCAAAGTCCACCCGGCCGGCGAACCCCGCCGCCGCCGCGGCGGCCTCCGCCCGGCGCAGCAGCGCCGCGCTGCCTTCCAGGCCCCGCACACGCGCCGCCCGCGTCGCCAGCGGCAAGGTGAAATTCCCCAGGCCGCAGAAGAAATCCGCGATCACGTCCTGCGGGCCGGGATCGAGCAGCGCAAGCGCCCGCCGAACCAGCACCTCGTTGATCGCGTGGTTGACCTGCGTGAAATCGGTCGGCCGGAACGCAATCTCGACGCCGAACTCCGGCAGCCGCAAGGGCAGCGCGCCGTCGCCGCGCGCCGGCGGATCCATCGGCTCGGCCGTATCGGGGCCGCCCGGCTGCAGCCAGAAGCCGACGCCGTGGGCGCGCTCGAAGGCGCGCAGGCGGTCGTGATCGGCGTCGGACAGCGCCGCAAGGATCCGCAGCACCAGCACGGTGACGGGGGGCTCGGAACCGGCCTGGGCGATCGCCACCTCGATCTGCGGCAAGCGGTCGCGCACCGATAGCCCGCTCACCAGTTCGCGCAGCGGATCGATGAGCCGCGCCACCGGTTCGCCCAGCACCGGGCACGCATGCATGTCGGCGACGTAGCTGCTGTGGCGCTCACGGAATCCGACCAGCACCCCGCCCTTGCGCGGCACGAAGCGCACCGACAGGCGGGCGCGATGGCGATAGTTCCAGACCGGCCCGAGGACCGGCCGCAGCACGGTCTCCGGGCGCAGCCTGCCGATGTGCCACAGCGTTTCCTCGAGCACCCGCTGTTTGACCGAGACCTGCGCACGCGCGTCGAGGTGCTGCATCGAACAGCCGCCGCACTTGCCCGGATCGAGGCCGAAGTGCGGGCAGCGCGGCGTCACCCGCAACGGGCTGGCCTCGAGCACCGCCGTCACCCGGCCGGTATCGAACCGCGCCTTGGCGCGCAGGCGCGCCCACTGCACCCGCTCGCCAGGCAAGGCGCCTTCGATGAACGCCACCTTGCCATCGTCGAGCCGGGCGATGCCGCGCCCCTCCAGGTCGAGCGACTCGATGCGGGCGACCTCGCGCTCCGCCCCCTGCAAATCACGCGTCATCGGTCTCCGGCATTCCAGGCTGCAAGATATTCCTGCCAGTGCCGCGCGCCGATCTCCTGCAGGCTCGCCCGCACCGTATCGATCTCGCGCGCATACGCATCCTCGCCGAGCGCGCCGCGCATCCGCTGAAACCGGCAATGGAGCAGATACGTGTTGACGACATCGGTTTCGCAGTACGCACGAATGGAATCGATTCCGCCGTCGAGGAACGCTCCCCAGACCTTGTCGCCCGACATGCCGAGCTTGCCGGCAAACCCGCAGAGCCGGGACAGGTCGTCGAGCGGCGCATTGGCCCGCGCCTGGTACATCGCCAGCACGTCCATCAGATCGCAATGCCGCGCGTGGTACCGGTTGACATAGTTGTTGTATCGGAAATCGCGATCGTCATCGCCGCTTTCCCAATAGCGCGCCGCGGTGACGCCATGCACCATCGCCCGATAGTGCAGCACCGGCAGATCGAAGCCGCCGCCGTTCCAGCTCACCAGCTGCGGCGTATAGCGGTCGATGAGCCGGAAGAAGTCGTGCACCAGCTTCGCCTCGTCGTCGTCCGGCGCGCCCAGGCAGCGCACGCGAAAGCCCGAATCGTCGCGGAACGCGCAGCCGATCGCGACGATCCGGTGCAGGTGCAGCGGCAGGAAATCGCTGCCGGTGCGCTCGCGCCGCTCGGCGAAGGCCGCCGCCGCAGCCTCGGCGTCGGATAGCGGCGCCCACTCCGGCCGCAGACGGCGCAGCCCGGCAACATCGGGAACGGTTTCGAGGTCGAAAACCAGGACCGGAGTCACGGTGCGGCGTTCATGGCCCCGAGGAAGGGCATCGGATCGAGCGGCACGCCGGCGCGCCGCACCTCGAAATGCAAGGTCGACGGCGCACCGCCGCCGCCCACGATCGCGATCGGGTCGCCTTGCTGGACCGCCTGCCCCTCACGCACGAGGTTGGAGCGGTTGTGGGCATACACCGAAACGAGCCCACCCGGATGGCGGACGATGACCAGACGGCCATAGCCTTGCATCGATCCCGCGTACAGCACCGTGCCCGCCGCCACCGCAACCACGTTTTCGCCGCCGGCGACGGCGATATCGATACCCTTGGAGGTCTTGCCGTCGAACCTGGCGACGAGATCGCCATGCACCGGCCAGATCCACGACCCCGCCGCCGGCAAGGCCCCGGGGACCCGCTCCGACGGCACCGGCGTGACCGCTGCCGGAGCCGTCGGGGCCGCCATCGCCACGCCGGGCGCTCCGGACGCAGGACCCGCGGACGGCGGCGCCGGCATACCGGGAGCACCCGCCGCCGCCCCCGGCAAAGGCTGCGCCTGCACGGTTCCCGGCGCAGCAAGGGGTTGCGCCTCCGGCTCCGCCTCGGGCGGCGCCGGAGGCGCCGACCCCCCTTGCGGCGCCGCGGCGGCGGCGCCCGGCGCCACCACCGTCTCCGCCGGCGCCGGCCCGGCGTTGGCCGGCACCGACCGATCGATGACCGGCGGTTGGCCGAGCGACACCTCGCTGCAGCCGCTCAGCAACGCCATCGAGACTGCCGCGCACACCATGCCATACGCCATCACTCTGCTGGACGGGTTCATATCCGCTCCTGTCACGCTGTCCACTCCACCATCACC
>JAJYBQ010000007.1 GCA_021778935.1 Pseudomonadota bacterium
TCGAACTTGAAGGCTTGGAGGCGTTGCATGGCCTTGACTGTACTCTTGGTCCATGAGCGATGACAACGACATTCGGCATGGCAGGCACTGCGTCTTCAAGATGCACGTCCAAACACTACTGGAACGGCGTCCTGTGGTCTCCGTCCCACTTCGCGTCGTCTTGCGGCGGCGCTCCGATCTCCGTCGTGCGCCAGTACATCGAACAGCAGCAATCGCCGCACTGAAACCCAAGGGCGGCTACGCCGCCCGCGCTATCCTTCCCCGCCCTGAACGGCGGGGCTTGTCGCGCACCGGGTCGGACCACGGCCCCAGATCGCCGCCGGAGAACTACACGGTTGCTAGTGTAGTGCTTCGTTCTGTTTGGAGCAGAAATACGGATTGGTGCGGATCATTTTCTGCAGGATCTGTGGCGCAGCGTGTGTCAATCGATGCGGCGCAGGAACGTCAGTTCTTGGCGTTCTCTTGGGGCGTGTCATCCATGCGCAGTGGACGGGAGAAGAGTGTCGCGCACGGGGTCATGAACGAGATCCGGCCGCCCTGCACCGGATCTCGGCAAACGCCGTGGCATTGCAAGAGGGAACGCGCCCCGATCGGGCCGTTGAAACGCAATCGAGGCGGTGGTCGAGATGCTGGCTGCGGGCCATGCTTTACGCGGCGGCTGCACTCCGCCGGGGCCGCCATAAGACGCGGTGGCGAGCAGCACAAGGCCGCGGGCGGCGCGCGACCGCGCGCCTCCACCTCTGACTTACGGCCGCATGTTTGAGCGCGGCGTCCGCAGGACGCTGCGCGAGTTCGGCCGTGCGCCCGCGGACTGCGCAGCGCAGCGCAGTCGCCCCACAGGGGCGACCACCGCGTAGGCGGCCCTGGCGGAGTGCAGTCGCCGCTCGCCTGCGCGGTGCAGGCGTCATCGCCGCAATCGCACGCCCATTCCCTGCGCCGGGCAATCCACTCAGCCCACCAATGGGTCCATTTTTCCTTCGCGCCAGTATTAGCGAAGCACTACACTAGGGATCTCTCCGCGCGCTTGCCAACCGCATTTGTTGCCCTGACGATCCGGGTAGCATGCAACCATGCAGATCCTCTCGAAATCCGCCCAGATCCGCGGCCTTCTCGGCTGGCTCGCCCTGTCGCTCGTCGCCACGATCATCGGCGCGCTGGCATCGGTCCGCGCCGCTGCGTTCTACTCCAGCCTCGTGCAACCCGGCTGGGCGCCGCCGCCGTGGGTGTTCGGCCCAGTGTGGACGGCGCTGTACGCGATGATGGGCTTTGCCGCATGGCTGGTCTGGCGCCGGGGCGGCCTGCGCGCGCAGGCCGGGCCGCTGACCTGGTACCTGCTCCAGCTGGCGGTCAACGCGCTATGGAGCTGGCTGTTCTTCGCCTGGCATCTTGGCGGCGGCGCCTTCGCCGACATCGTGCTGCTGTGGGTGCTGCTGCTGGCGACGGTACGCGGCTTCCTGCGGGTGCAGCGCAGCGCGGGCCTGCTGCTGCTCCCGTATCTGGCATGGGTGAGTTTCGCTGCCGCGCTCAATCACGCCATCTGGCGCCTGAACCCGGCAATCCTGGGCGCATGAAGCCGCGCCCGCGCGCGGGACCTGCCGAACCACCCTGGACGATATCGAACCCGCCGGTGTGCGCCGCAAGCCGCCGGATCAGCCGCCGGTGCGCACCATACGTCGATAGCGCTGCGCCATCGACGCGTCGTGTTCAGCCACGACGTCATCCTTGTGGGCCAGCGCATCGAGATCGGCGGCACGCGCTTCCTTCGCCGGCTTGCCGCTTTCCTCGTCGACCTGTGCCTGTTCCCGGTCGAGCGCCGCCCAGGCGTCTTCATCGCTGGCTTCCCGCGTGTAATAGGAAGCCAGGGTCCGATCGTGGGCGCAGGCCGTTGCACCCGGGCCCTGCTGCGCGGACGCAAGCCGCAACGGGCTTGCCGCCTGCGCCGGCGCGGCCAACCCCAGTGCCGCGGTCACCGCTGCCGCGCCCACGAAACCCGCCACGCCGGCGGACGGCAACCGCCGACCGACCTTTGCGCTGCGCGTGCCGTCCATCATGCCAAACACCCCGAACCGCAAAACCGAATCAAAAAATCCTGCCTTCATCCATTCCTCCTGCAACCACCGATCCGACCCCGTCCCGAATCAACCATGCCGGACATGAGGTCGGACCCACAAAACCACCTTGCCGCGCGACTTCCATCGCAACAGTCCCCTGTCAGACCGGATTGCGGGCGCCGGGTTCCATTCCGGCAATGCGGGTACGGCGCTCCTGGGTAAAATCCGCCGCGGAGTACAACCTTCCCGTCCCGCAACCGATGGGGCGCACTCCCCCGGCGCGCCCCGTCGATCCCATCCGGAGGAATCATTCGTCATGAAGGTATCCGAGGCGATCCAGACGCGCCGTTCCGTCAAGCAGTATGACCCGACGCATGAGATGAGCGATGCAGACGTCGATCGTCTGCTCTCGCACGCCATGCTGGCGCCGACCGCGTTCAACATCCAGCACTGGCGCTTCGTGCACGTGCGGGACAAGGCGCTGCGCCAGGAGATCCGCAAGGTCGCCTGGGATCAGGCGCAGGTCACGGACGCCTCCCTGCTGCTGGTGCTGTGCGCGGACCGCAACGCGTGGGACAAGCAGCCGGAGCGCTACTGGCGCAATGCCGCGCAGCCGATCCGGGATTTCATGGTGCCGGCCATTCGCCAGTATTACGCCGGCCGCGACCCGGTGCAACGCGACGAAACCATGCGCTCCTGCGGAATTGCCGCCATGGCCCTGATGCTGATGGCGCGCGAAATGGGCTACGACTCGTGCCCGATGGACGGCTTCGACTTCGATGCGGTCGGAAAGCTGATCCGCCTGCCCGAAGACCATGTGGTCACGATGATGTTGGCGGTGGGCAAGGCCCTGCAACCCGCCTGGCCCCGCGGCGGACAGCTAGAAATCAGCGAGGTCGTGATCCGCGACCGCTTCCCGGCCTGACCGCCGTCCCGGCCGGACTACGCGGCTATCGGGCAAACGGGCTGGGGCGGCGAAACCGCTTGGGCGCGGCACGGCGCAAGGGATCGAAGCTGCGGCGCTGCTCGCCGAGTGTGCCTTCGTCAATGCGCGCCGCCAGAAGCTCGATGTCCGCGGCACATACGCCGTGTTCGGCAAAATGCTCCTTCCAGCGTTCGACGACGCGAATGACCTCACCGATCATTTCAGCAGCCTGGGTCGGCGTAAGCCCGAAGAGTTCGCACTGCGACATGGCGTTGTCCAAGGTCGAATCGCGCTGCTGCGCTCCGACAATAAATTCCTGGCAGCCCTGACCCGAGTTGGATGGCAACACATCGTACGCAGGGGCAAGCCGGTACTGCCCATATCGCGACGGCTCGAAGACCTGCAAAGCATGATTTTTTTCGTGATCATCCGTGTTGTCGATCAGGATGTTGAACACCATGCGCCGGAAAAGCTCCCGCATGTCCTGCAAATGCCGGTCCTGCGCCGTCACGCCGACCCGGCGCAACAACTGGGCGAGTTGCGGATAGCCGAACACCGGCTCCTCCCCCGCAATGGTCTGCGCGCGCAGGGCCGTTCCTGCGCTGATGCAATGGATGCGCTGGGAACCCTCGCGGTCGAACCGCAGCACCGCGACTGCGCTCTCTCCGGACAACGGTACCGCCCTGGTCGCAGCGACCCGGATGCCGGCCCTCCCGGCAAGCGTCATGGACGCATGCTCGATGAGCGGCGCATCGATGGGTTCATTGTTGAAGAACTTGATCACCCACTGCTTCCCGTCGATTTCGATGAGCGCCTTGGGCTTCGCGCCACCAAAGCTTCCGCCTGCGGCCAACATGCGGCGCTCGGCATCCGTGATCGGTTCCTTGGCGATGATTTTGTGCGCGATTTCACTCAGAACCTGAGCATTCTCCAACCGTGGCAGCGGGCCGCCGCGCCGAGGCAAATATTCGGTCGCAGAAGTGGAGACGCCCAGCGCACCGAAGCGGTCGTCGCCGGCGTAATACAGGTATTCCATCAGGGAAAGGCGAGGCGGCCTGTCCAGATATTCAATGACCCGCTCGCCCCAGCGATCCGGCCTGGCATCGTCCACAGCACCCGCGGCGAGCCCCCTCCACCTTGGAAGATGCTCGATGTCCACCAACGGAATGTCTTCGCTCAAGGGGAAGCCGTGTGCGAGCCATTCCGGGCCGTACTGCAGGGACACTCCCTTGCCGCCATCCACCAGGCGCAGCGGCCCGACGGGTCGCGGTCGAATGGGATCGCCGACGAACCACAGGAACAATTGGTCGTGGCGCATGACGATCAGGGTTCGGATTGGCCCGCCGCCTTGCCGGCCCGCCCACGCCGGGCGTTCGCGGTCGCGCGAGCCCGGGCGCGCCCAAGCTCTTCGGCCGCCCGGACATCGAGTTCGAGCGCACCCCGGTCTTCTCTTGGAGTGGCCAACGTCGATAGTGCGCCGTCCCGGCCGATCAACCACAGTGCCGTAGCCAACACCCCCAGGCTGACCGATGCCTCGCCCGCCTCGAGTCGCAGCAACGTGGGAACACTCACGCCAAGACGTTTCGCCCAACTCTTGAGGGACTCCTTGCGGCGCATACGCGCAACCGCCAGGTCGGCACCTAGCTGAACCAAGGCAGCAGTGACCGATGGCGGCAGATGTTGAAGGGCGCCTGAGATCTTGGCCATAATATATACTTTAATATTATAAGCCAATACAGTCAAGTATATATTGTCATTACAAACCGGCCATTCGGCGGCCCGCCTTCACGCTCGCGCGCCGGCTCTTCGCGTCCAGACGCCGCGCGATCGACGCCGAGGTCGGCTTCGTGGGACGCCGCCGCTTCGGAACCGTGGCCGCCGCATCCACCAGATCCTGCAGGCGGACCAGCGCCTCCATCCGATTCTTCTCGAGGCTGCGGTGCTCCTGCGCCTTGATGACGATCACGCCATCCTTGCTGATGCGATGGTCGCCAAGCCGCAATAGCCGCCCTTTGACCGGCTCCGGCAACGACGACGCGCGGATGTCGAACCGCAGATGCACTGCGCTGGAGACCTTGTTGACGTTCTGGCCCCCGGCGCCCTGCGCCCGGATCGCGGTGACCTCGACCTCCTCCGGAGGAATGGGGTGGCGGTGGCGCATGGCGGGTTCCCGGATTTGCAGTCGCCGTCATTTATACCCGCCCGGCACCAGCCCGCACCGACTCCCCGGCCCGGATCGTCGATATTTCTTACAAATCACCCACGTCGCAGGTCGATGCGATTTCTTATCCTTTTAATTCTTATTTAACTTTTTCTACATGGCCCGAAAATTGCTTACAAGCCGATCCGCCTACTTTTCCCGGCTTTTTCTTCCAGACTCTTGAAACACCGACAGGGGATTTACATGAAACTCCGATTTACGATGGCCTCCATGGTACTGGCGGCAGGCGCCACGATCGCAATTCCGGCCATCGCTGCGCCGATCACCTGGAATGCCAACGGCACGTTTTCCGTGTCGGCGGGATCTCCCGGCACAAGCCTTGGCAGCACCAGCTATACGCTGACCAATCCCGCCAACCAAAGCATCGTCGCCGAATCGGTGGTTGGAATCGACTTCTGCACGGTCAACTGTGGCAATCTCGCAGCGGCGCCGGACCTCTACGCCAAGAACGGCGGCAGCCCCAGCGAAACCGGCCTGGGTCTGGCCGGATTGTCCAACTCCGAAATCCAGGCGCCGTATGGGATCGAACTCGATCTCGGCAGCCTCCGCCTTTCCAGCGTCTCCATCGGGTCGATTCAGAGCGGCGAAACGTGGGGGGTCTGGGGCGGCAACAACGATGCCGGCTGGACCCTGCTCGGCGGCGGATCGGGCGGAAACACGGTCACGTTCAGCGGCACCGGCGCGAACCGCGTGTCGAATTTCGGCGACCTCGTGATTAGCAGCTACAACAGCGGCACGGTCCAGAGCAGTGGCTGGGTCGCGAATGGCAACGCCAATGGGAACATCGTCATCACGGGAGCCAACGCGGCAACCTCCGTGCCCGAGCCGGGAACGCTGGGCCTGATGGGCTTCGCCCTGATCGGCACAGCTCTGGCGAAGCGCAAGCGCAAAGCCTGAGCAAGCGCGCGCATGCAGATCCAACGCCCGCCTCGTGCGGGCGTTGTCGTTTGGCAGGCCGGTCTCGTGGCGGACGGCGGGTGGCGCGCTCGACGGGCGCCGACCATCACAGCCCTCACGGCGGTTCCCCAATCGTCCGGCCCGCGCTATCCTGCGCTACTCGAGACTCGTGGAACCGAACCTGGCACCCAGCCATGGCCGCCCCGTCCGACCCCGGCGCCGACATCGCATCGAATGCGGCCCAGCCTCCGCGGAAGAACCCGGGTTCCGGGTTCACCGCCCATATGCTGCCCTACCCGGACCTGCCGCCGGAGCAGCGCATCGCCCGCCTGCGCGAGCGCATCTTCCACGCCGGATCGAGCGGCGCAGCGCTCGAAAAGATCCTGCGATCCCTGGTACAGAGCGAAGAGCGCGTCGTGCGCCTCACCAACCTGTGCCAGGCGCGCAGCGAAATCAACCAGACCATCGTCCGCCTGCAGACGCCGGCGGAACTATTCTCCGTGGCGTGCCGCATCGCGGTCGAATACGGCGGCATGCGGATGGCATGGATCGGAATGCGCAACGCCAAGACCGACCGCATCGAACCGGTCGCCCGCTACGGCGAGGCGCTCGAATACCTGGACGGGATCGCGGTTTCGGCCGCCGCCGAAACGCCGGAGGGCTGCGGCCCCACCGGCTGGGCCTACCGCACCGACCGATACGGCACCGTGCAGGACTACGCCACCGATCCGATGGTCGCCCCGTGGCGCGAGCGCGCGCTGCAGCACGGGCTGCGCGCCACCGGCGCCTTCCCCATCCGGCACAACGACGCGCCGTATGCCGTGCTCACCGTCTACAGCGCGCAGCCCGACTCCTTCGACGACGAAGTCATCGACCTGCTGCGCGAGATCTCCAAGGATCTGAGCTTCGCCCTCGACGCGATCGAAAACGCCCGCGTGCGGCGGGAAATGGTCGATGCGCTCCGGCGCAGCGAGCGCGACCTGCGCGAAAAGAGCGAGTTTCTCGACTCGATCCTGCAAAGCGAACCGGAATGCGTCATCGTGCTCGACGCGCACCGCAGACTGTTGCGCATCAACCAGGCGGGCCTGCGCATGCTCGGCGCGCACACCGAAGCGGAGGTCGCCGCCGCCGGCCTGCTCCATTTCATTCAGGCCGAGCATCGCGGCGCCTTCCTCGACCTGTACCGCAAGGCCTGCGGCGGCGAAAGCGGCGTGCTGGAGATCGCGATCGGCGGCAAGGACGGCACCTCGCGCTGGCTGGAAATCCACGCCGCCTGCCTGCCCCACGTCGCCAATGAACAGCCGGGGTTCCTCGGCATCGCGCGCGACATCTCGGAAACGAAGCGCTCGGCCGAACTGATCTGGCGCCAGGCCAACTTCGACTTTCTCACCGGCCTGCCCAACCGCTATATGTTCCGCGACCGGCTGGAACAGGAAATCAAGATATCGCATCGCATGGGCGGTCTGGTCGCGCTCCTGTTCATCGACCTCGACCGGTTCAAGGAGATCAACGACACGTTCGGACACGACCGCGGCGATCGCCTGCTGGTCGAGGCGTCGCGCCGGATCGAGACCTGCATCCGCGAAGCGGACACCGTCGCCCGCCTCGGCGGCGACGAGTTCACCGTGATCCTGCCGCAACTGAGCCATCCCGAGGATGCCGAAGCCGTCGCGGGCAACATCATCACGCGCCTCGCCGAGCCCTATGTGCTCGGCGCCGAGTCCGTCTTCGTGACCGCCAGCGTCGGCATCACCTATTTCCCGACGGACACGCAAAGCGCCGATGCGCTGATCCGCAACGCCGATCAGGCGATGTACGTCGCCAAGCGCCAGGGGCGCAACCGCCTGGCCTACTTCACCGAGGCGCTGCAGGCCGAGGCCAGGACGCGCCTGCACCTGATCACCGACCTGCGCAGCGCCCTGCCCGGCGGCCAGCTCAACGTGTTCTTCCAGCCGATCGTCGACCTCTCGAGCGGACGGATCTGCGCAGCTGAGGCCCTGCTGCGATGGAAGCATCCGACCCAGGGCTGGATTTCGCCCGACCGCTTCATTCCGGCGGCCGAGGAGACCGGCCTCATCGTCGACATCGGCGACTGGGTGTTCCGCGAAAGCGCGCGCTGGGCAAAGCGCTGGCACGAACAGGGACTCGGCAGCGAATTTTGCGTCAGCGTCAACAGCTCCCCGGTGCAGTTCCGCGACAGCGCACATATCCGCGCATGGCCGCGGATCCTGCAGGACCAGGGCCTGCCGCCCCGCTGCATCGCCATCGAAATCACCGAGGGCCTGCTGCTCGAAGCCGATGCGGCGGTCGCCGAATCGCTTGCCTGGCTGCGCGACAGCGGCATTCCGCTCGCCCTCGACGACTTCGGAACCGGCTATTCCTCGCTCGCATACCTGCACAAGTTCCCGCTCGACCACTTGAAGATCGATCAGTCGTTCACGCGCAACCTCGAGACCGAACCGGCGGCGCGCACCCTGTCGAAGACCATCGTCCGGATGGCGCAGGAGCTCGGGCTGCGCGTGATCGCCGAAGGCGTGGAAACCGCGGCCCAGCGAACCTTTCTGCAAAACGCCGGCTGCGGCTACGCCCAGGGATATCTGTTCTCCCGGCCGGTTCCGCCTGAAGCGTTCGAGACCCTTCTGCACGCCGACCGAAACCCCGGATAGCCGCCCGTCCCCGCCGTTTTTCCCCCTACCGCCCGCAGCGGCGGCGCGCACAATGCCGGAAAAGACGGAACGCTCCCATGCGGGAGTTCCGGACAAGAAGAACAACGATCGATGGGACGGCGATCCGATCCGGCGCGACCGGGCCGCCGTCCATTTTTTTGCAGGGAGACGAAAACGAGCGCGCCCGCCCCACCAACCCGCATCGCTCGCTTCGAAATCCTCGCCACGCTGGGAACCGGCGCGGAAGGATCGGTGTATCTCGCGCTCGACCCCCGCCTCGGCCGCCGGGTCGCGGTGAAGACGCTCCGGCTCGACGCCGCCGGCCTGCGGCACGACGGCGTCGCGTCCCTGCTCGACGAAGCGCGCATCGTCGCCACGCTGTCGCACCCGAACATCGTGCCGCTCCACGACGCCGGCGAACACGCCGGCACGCCCTATCTCGTCTTCGAGTACGTCGAGGGCAAGACCCTCGCCGCCCTGCTGCGCGCAGGCGGCCCGCTGTCGGTCGCCCAGGCGGTGGAGATCGCCATCGCGCTGGCGCAGGGCGTCGCATACGCCCATGAGCGCGGCATCATCCATCGCGACATCAAGCCCGCGAACATCATGATCGCCCCCGACGGCGTGCCCCGCCTGATGGACTTCGGCATCGCCCGGCGCATCCAGGCCGGCGGCGCCGCCTCGGGCGAGATCGCCGGCACGCCCTCCTACGTCGCCCCGGAATCGATCACCCGGCGCGCGTTCCTGCCGGCCGGCGACCAGTTCGCGCTCGGCGTCGTGCTCTACGAGATGGTCACCGGCGCGCCGCCGATCCACGGCGCCAGCCCGCGCGAGATCGTCCGGCGCATCGTCGAAGAGGATTTCGTCCTGCCCTCGCAGCGCGCCGACGGCGTCGATACCCGCCTCGACGGCCTGTTGATGAAAGCCCTGGCGAAAAACCCCGAGGAACGGTTCGCCAGCGCCGCCGAGATGGCCAAGGCCCTGCACGAATACCTGCACCCCGACGCCGACGCGCAGACCGACGCCGCCACCGGCACCCTGGATTACCTGCTGCGCCGGATCCGCCACAAGGGCGATTTCCCGGCCATGTCGGCGACGATCACCGCCGTCAATCGCGCCGTCGCCTCGGATCGGGAGCCGATCTCGGTGCTGTGCGGCATGATCCTCAAGGACTTCGCGCTGACGGCCCGCCTGCTCAAGCTCGTCAACGCCTCGCATTTCACCCAGTTCGGCGGCGAGATCAGCACCGTCTCGCGGGCCATCGCCATCGTCGGCTTCAACACCGTGCGCAACCTCGCGATGTCGCTCACGCTGTTCGAGCACCTCCACGAACACGCCAATGCCGCGGCGCTCAAGGACTTGGCCATCGGCGCCTACTTCAGCGGCCTGCTGGCCCGGGAGCTGGCGCCCGACGCCGACACCCAGAACGCCGAGCAGGCCTTCGTCTGTGCAATGTTTCACCGTCTCGGGAAACTGCTGGCGACGTTCTATCTGCACGAAGAGGCGTTGGCGGTCGCACGGGCGATGCAGACCCACGGCTGGGACGAGGACCGCGCCTCCCGCCAGGTGCTGGGCCTGAGCTACGGCGACTTGGGCGTCGGCGTCGCCAAGGCATGGAACCTGCCGGACGACCTCCGCACCAGCATGCGCGCCGTCGTCAGCCCGGGCCCGATGCGACCGGAGCGCGAGCCGGAGCGGCTGCGCCTGCTCGCCGGGCTGACCAACGAGCTCTCCGAGACCATCCGCACCGGCGAGGAATCCGCGCGCCCCCAGCAGGTCCGTGCCCTGCTCGAACGCTACGGCCCGGCGACCGGCATCGACGAGCGCACGCTCAACGCCGCCGTCAAGGACGCCACCGCCGCCCTGATGCGCGATGCCGAAACGCTGGGGCACGGCGTTTCGCGCAGCGGCTTCGCCAGGAAGGCCCGCGACTGGAGCCCGGCGGCCGCAGGGTCCCGTCACGGTCAGGCCAAACCAGACGCGGCGCCGGACGGGGGGCCCGACACCCTGGGCCAGATCGCCCTCACCCAGCACCTGAGCGCCGACGCCGCCCTGGACGCCGCCGGCGCCGCTGAGGCGGCCGCGGGGCCGGGTGCGCCCGCCGCACCCGGCAAGCGCCAGGCACTGCTCGCGGCCGGCATCCAGGACATCACCAATTCGCTGGTGAGCGACCAGCCCCTGCAGGACATCCTGCGCATCATCCTGGAGACGATGTACCGCGCCATCGGCTTCGACCGCGTGCTGCTGTTCATCCTCGATGCGCCCCGCCAGGCGCTGCGCTGCCGCTACGGCTTCGGCCCCGGCGCCGACGCGTTCGTGAAGCAGAAGCTGTCCCTGCCCCTGCAGGGCGAGCGGGACCTGTTCTATGCCGCCACCGTCATGGGCGTCGACCTTTGCGTCACCGACCTCGACGCCGAGAAGGTGCGCGCGCACGTTCCCGCCTGGTACCGGCGCGAGTTCGGCGGGCGCGGTCCAAGCGGCCCACACGGCCTCATCCTGCTGCCGATCGCCCAGAACAAGCGCACGGTGGGCCTGATCTACGGCGACAGCGCCTCGGCGGCGACCCTGCATTTCAGTGCCGAGGAACTCGGCCTGCTCAAGACCCTGCGCAACCAGGCGGTGCTGGCGATGCGGCAGGCCGGATGACAAGCGGGCAGACCCCGGCCGAGCCCGCCGACATGACGAGCCGCCCTCAAGTCTTCCCGGTCCCGGCCGATACGGATTGGGGGCCGCAAGCACGGGCAAGGCCGATCGGAAACCTGCCACGAAGGTGCCGGAATGGTGACCGAAGTCACATTCGCCGTACTCTCGCCCGGGTTTCCATTGCCTTTCGTACCATGTTTACGGTAGCATCCCGGCCTCGTGCGTCGGTCGCGTTATCGCCCGTTCTTGATCGCGCACGGTTCGGTGTTGCCACATTCCTGTCAGGATGGCCGGCTAAAACGCCAGCCTGCGGGAAAGCGTCCCGCGTGGGGGGTCCGTCCCGACCCCCATGCGGCGGAAATGTCGTTTTGCATCGGTGCATCGCCTTATGAACACACGAATAAGCGCACTGCCCAAGGTTGCAAACGGGCACTGGCTGCAATGGCCCGGCGATTGGGTTCTGGCCTTCGGGGGCCTGCTCTTCGCGCTGTCGGTGATCGACGGCAGCGGCGAGCTGGCGCGCCATGCCGCCGCGTGGCGGACGCCGTTCACCATGGCGCTCGCGGGCGCGTTCGCCGCGATGCTCCTCGGCACCAACCTCGCCGCGGGACTCTACCGTGCCACCCGCTACCCGTCGCGCACGGCCGTGTTCGCCCGGGCGATCGCGGCCGCGGCGATCGATACGGTGATCTTCTACGTCGCCGTCCGCGCCCTCGCCCCCAACCTCAACGGGCCGATGATCGGCACGCCGGCGTTCCTGTTCCCGTACACGCTTTTCGTCGCGTCGCTGCGGCCGGCGCTGTTCCTGCTGCAGCAGTTCGGTCCCGCGGCGCGCCGCGTGCTGGTGCTGGGCACCGGCCCCGACGCCCAGGATCTCGTCGACACCCTGGCGCGCAAACCGCAGCGCGGCCTGGAGATCGTCGGCGTCGTGCCGACCAACAATTCCGGCGCCTCGACCGCAACCACGCTCAACGGCCACACGCCGATCCTGCTATGCGACGATCTCGTGGATCTCGTGCGCCGCACCCGGGCCAACGAAATCGTGGTCGCCGAACGCGAACAGCGCGGCGGCGTGCTGCCGCTGCGCGACATGCTCGAATGTCGCATCCACGGCGTGCGGATCACCGACAAGACCGCGTTCTACGAGCGCGTGCACGGCGAGTTCCCGCTCGACTCGCTCAAGGCGAGCTGGCTGATCTACGGCCACGGCTTCGAGCAGGGCCTGGGGCGCCGTTTCGCCAAGCGCACGACCGACATCGTCGCTTCCGCGGTCCTGCTCATCCTGGGCCTGCCGGTCATGGCGATCGCCGCCGCGGCGATCGCCATGGAAAGCGAAGGCCCGGTCATCTACCGCCAGGAGCGCGTCGGCCTCAAGGGCCGCAGCTTCCAGGTGCTCAAGTTCCGCAGCATGCGCACCGACGCCGAGGCCGACGGCCGCGCGCGCTGGGCCGGCGCCGGCGACCCCCGCGTCACCCGGGTGGGCCGCATCATCCGCAAGACCCGCATCGACGAACTGCCGCAGCTGGTCAACGTGCTGCGCGGCCAGATGAGCATCGTCGGGCCGCGGCCCGAGCGGCCGGCCTTCGTCGAACAGCTCAAGAACGACATCCGGTTCTACGACGTGCGCCACAGCGTGCGGCCCGGCCTCACCGGCTGGGCGCAGGTGCGGTTCAACTATGCCGCCACGCTCGAGGATTCCCGGCGCAAGCTGCAGTTCGATCTCTATTACGTCAAGAACCACTCGCTGGCGCTGGACCTGCGGATTCTTTTCGAAACCATCCGCGTCGTCCTCCGCGGCGAGGGCGCGCGCTAGTCCGCGCCCCCTGCGCAGGACGCCCTGCTCCGGTTGAACACCTTCGGCGCGCTCAGCTACGGGACCGCATCGGCGGCGTTCCTGCTGCTGGCCGCGGTGCTCTTCATCGGCGCCCTGGGGCGGCGCGGCATGCGCTCCGGCGGCGCCGCCGAACGCCAGGCGCGCATCCGCATCCTTGCCGCGGCGGGGTCGTCCAGCCGGGCCGGCATTTCCCTCGGCGTCGCCTCCCTCGTCACGGCGTTGTGGGCCGGCGCGCTCGCGGCCGAGAGCGCACGCGGCGTGTTCCTGCCGCTGCCGGAGTACCTCCTGGAGATGGGACGCGACGCCGCCTGGCTGCTGGCGGTCGTCGGCCTCAATCGCGCCGTCTTCCCCCGCTCCTGGCGCTTCGGCGCCGCGGCGGTCAGCGTCGCCCTGCTCGCTCTCGGCCCGCTGCTGGCGATCATCGACCCCCAAGGCTTTCTCGACGCCGCGCAAACGCCCCTGGTCCGGGCCGGTCTGTTCATGGCGATCGCGATCTTCGTCGCGCTCGAACAGCTCTACCGCAACGCCAACGCCAGCGGGCGCTGGGCGCTGCGCCCGCTGGTGATCGGCGTCGGCCTGCTGTGCGCCTACGACCTCTACCTCTACTCCCAGGCCGAACTGCTCAAGCATATCGGGGCGGTGTCCTGGGATGCGCGGGGGCTGGTCGATGCGCTCGCCGTCCCGCTGCTCGTGCTCGCCGCGCGGCGCAGCCCCGACTGGTCGCTGGAGGTGTTCGTTTCCCGCCAGGCGGTGTTCTACGCCGGGACCTTCGTTGCCGCCGGGACCTACATGACGGCGATCGCCGCCGTCGGCTATCTCCTGCGCCGCTTCGGCGGCAGCTGGGGCGGCGCGATCCAGATCGTCTTCGTCGCCGGCGCCGCCCTCGTGCTGGCCGCCTCGCTCGCCTCGACCGCGGTGCGGCGGCGGATCAAGCTCTCCCTCGCCACCCACTTCTACCGCAACAAGTACGACTACCGCATCGAATGGCTGCGCTTCGTCGACACGCTGGCCGAACCCGGCGAGCCGGACGTACGGCGCGCCGCGGCGCGCGCGATCGCCCAGATCTTCGAAAGCCCCGAGGCGGTGCTCCTGGTCCGCGAGGAGTTCGGCGATCACGACGGCGCCGCGTTCGTGCCGGTCACCTCCTGGCCGGCGGAGGCACCCGGACTGCAGCGCGCCCACCCCCTGCCCGCCGGGAGCGAACTCGCCCGCTACCTCGAACGCAGCCGGACGGTGATCGACCTCGCGGCGTACCGCGGCGCACCCGAGCAATACGAAAACGTCGACCTGCCGCCATGGCTGCTGCCGGAAGATGTTCCGGGAAGCCCGCGCGAGCCGGCACAATGGCGGGTGCTGATGCCCATCCTCCATCGCGACCGCCTGCTCGGCATGGTCCTGCTGCAGGCGCCGCCCGGACCGTTCGACCTGACCTACGAAGACTATGACCTGATGCGGATGACCGGGCAGCACATCGCCGTGCACATCGTTCAGCAGGAAACCGATCGCAGCCTGGGGCAGGCCCGCCAGTTCGAAGCCTACAACCGCCTGGTCGCCTTCATGATGCACGACCTCAAGAATTCGGCGGCGCAGATGCAGCTCATCGTCGACAACGCCCCGCGCCACAAGCACAAGCCGGAATTCGTCGACGATGCCGTGCGGACCATCGCCAACGCCGCCGGCCGCATCAACGGCCTGATCCAGCAGATCAAGGGCGGATCCGCCGCGCCCGCGGCGCGGCCCGTTGCACTCGACGACATCGTGCACAACGCCGTGCAGCGCTGCCGCGACCGGCAGCCGGTTCCCGCCATGCAGCGCCTGACCCCCGCCCGCATCGTCGCCGATCCGGCCAAGCTCGAAGCCGCGCTCGAACACCTCCTGCGCAACGCCCAGGACGCCACGCCCCCGGATGGCCGCATCACCGTCGCGCTCGACGTCGATACCGCCGACGCCTGGCTCACGGTGGCCGACACGGGCTGCGGCATGGATGCCGAGTTCCTGCGCGAACGCCTGTTCCGCCCCTTCGACAGCACCAAGGGATCGCAAGGCATGGGCATCGGCGCCTATCAGGTCCGCGAAACCATCCGGGCGGTGGGGGGGGACGTCCGCGTCACCAGCGCACCTGGCGCCGGGACGACGTTCACGTTGCGATTTCCCATCGAAAGCATGACGGAATCGGAAGCCTAAGCCCTGCATCCTGCGCTAGGATTGAAATCGCTGTCGTAGGAACCCCCTATCGCTGAAGAACACCGCCCGCCACCATGAAGCGCCACGACGTGAAGGATTGCAATAATGGCTGAAGATCACAGGCTCCATAGCCTCGACGGTTTTCGTGCCCTGGCAATCACGCTCGTGATCGGCTTTCATTATTTTGTGCGATGGGCGCCACCCTTTTCTTCCTCTCCCCTGTACCCATACGGTTCCCGGGCCGCGGGCATCGCAATCTTCCGCTATGGGTATCTTGGGGTCGAGCTATTTTTCGTCATTTCAGGGTTTGTCATCAGCATGACCCTGTTCCGGTCCAGCGATCTTGGCAATTTCGCGCGCAAGCGATTTGCCCGCTTGTTTCCGACCATGTTGTTGTGCTCGACGATTACCTTTTTCGTACTCCAGATTCTTCCGCAGACGGCATTTCAGGTCTCTTGGGCCGATTTCTTGCCAAGTCTCACCTTCACCGATCCTGTACTTTGGAACAAGGTGATGCAGCATGGCGTCCGTGCGATGGATGGCTCCTACTGGTCCCTTTTTGAAGAAGTGAAATTCTATTTTTGGATTTCGTTGCTGTATTTTTCTTTTCGGGGCCAAAACTTTTTCCACAAGGTCGGAATTGCGTTTGCGCTACTGGTTGGCATCCTGACGGTGATCCGCGTATATGGCCTGCCGCACCAATGGATCATCGAGTTTCTATTCACAGCAAAGTATCTGCCATGGTTCGTTACGGGGATTGGCTTTTTTGCCTTGTATCGCGAACCATCCTCTCGTATCGGCTGGATACTGCTTGCGGAGTCGGCGGGCGCGATCGTTGTCCATGCAATCACCGAATCTGCAAACCTGACGCCGGAAGCGGTTGCATTGACAATGAGCGATGCATTGTTTTTCGCTCTCTTATATAAGCCGCATTGGCTTTCTCCGTTCGCAGCACGCCCCGTTGCCGCGATTGGCATGGCAAGTTACAGCCTGTACCTGCTACACCAGGACGCCGGTGTCGCCCTATTACAACTGCTGAGCCGAAGCCCGTTCTGGCGCCAAACCCCGGCATATCGTTCTTTGCGACGGGCGCCATTATCCTTATCATGACGACGGTTTCCCTGATCGTGTATCGATATTGGGAAGCGCCTGCCAAGACGCTAATCCTGGGCTACCGATTCGCAAAGGCATCCCCCCCCAACCGCGCACCCGGACCACTGTGACTCTTTCGCGAACCGCGCCGCCGCGCCTCCTCATCGTCGAAGACGATCCGGGCCTGCAAACCCAGCTCAAGTGGTGTTTCGACGACCATGAGGTTCTCGTCGCCGGCAACCGCGAGGAGGCGCTCGCGCAGTTGCGCCGCTTCGCACCGCCGGTGGTGCTGCAGGACCTCGGCCTGCCGCCCGACGCCGCCGGGGTCACGGAAGGGCTGCGCACCCTGCAGGAAACGCTCGCGCTCGCCCCCGCCACCAAGGTCATCGTCGTCACCGGCAACGCCGACCGCGACAACGCGCTGCGCGCCGTCGAATCGGGCGCCTACGACTTCTATCAGAAACCGGTCGACACCAACGTCCTGCAGCTCATCGTCTCGCGGGCCTTCGCCGTCCACGCCCTGGAAAGCGAGCTGCGGCAGTTGCGCCAGGCGCGCATCGCCTCGCCGCTGGAAGGCATCGTCGCTGCCGACGACAAGATGCTGGCGTGCTGCCGGATGGTCGAGAAGGTGGCGCCGACCGAGGTCTCGGTGCTGATCCTGGGCGAAAGCGGCACCGGCAAGGAATTGCTGGCGCGCGCCGTCCACCGCTTGGGGAACCGCGCGCAAGGGCCGTTCGTCGCGATCAACTGCGCGGCGATCCCCGAGCCGCTGCTGGAAAGCGAACTCTTCGGTCATGAAAAGGGCGCGTTCACCGGCGCGGTCAAGCAATCGATCGGCAAGTTCGAGGCCGCCGACGGCGGCACGCTCTTCCTCGACGAGATCGGCGACATGCCGCTGGCCTTGCAGGCCAAGCTGCTGCGCTTTCTGCAGGCGCGCGTCGTCGAGCGCGTCGGCGGCCGCACCGAGATCCCGGTGGACGTGCGGGTGGTCTGCGCGACCCACCGCGACCTGCCGAAGATGATCGGAGAGCAGACCTTTCGCCAGGACCTCTACTACCGCATCGCCGAGGTCACCGTCGCGGTACCGCCCCTGCGCGAGCGGGCGGGCGGCGCGGTGCTGCTCGCGCACGCGATGCTGCAGCGCCATGCCCACGGGCACCGCAAGCGCGGCTTCACCCAGGATGCGCTCGCCGCCCTCGAACGCCACCCCTGGCCGGGGAACGTGCGCGAACTCGAAAACAAGGTCAAGGCGGCGCTGATCATGGCCGACGGGGACCTCATCACCGCGGCCGACCTCGGGCTGGCGCCCGCAACCGAGGACGAGGCGCCCGCCCTGCTCACGATCAAGGAAGCGCGCGCGCGGGCCGAGCGGCACGCGCTGCGACAGGCGCTGCAACTGTGCAGCGGGCAGATCACCCGCACGGCGGAAATGCTCGGCGTCACGCGACCCACCCTGTACGAATTGCTGGACCGGCACGGCCTGCGGGGCGATGCGTCATGAGCGCCGTCGTCGAACCCCGCCGTCCCGCCGTCGCCTCCCTGCCAACGACCGCCGTCGTCCTGCTGACGGCGGTCGCGACGCTGCTCGCCCTGTGGCCCGGCGCGCTGTCGCTGCTGCAGCAGTGGACCATGCCCTACGACTACAACCACGGGCTGATCATCGCGGCGATTTCCGCAGTCTGGCTCTGGAACCGGCGGGGAGAAATCGCCCTGCAGGCGCCGCGCCCCGATCCGGTCGCGGCGTTCGCGCTGATCCCGATGCTGCTGCTCTGGTTCGCCGCGTATCGGGGCATCGTTCACGTCCTGTACCAGGCACTGCTGCCGGCGATCCTCTGGACCGCCATCCTGGCGGCGGCGGGAATGCGCATCGCGCGCTTCACGGCCGGGCCGATCGCGTTTCTCTATTTCGCGGTTCCGATCTGGGACTACACGGTGCGGCCGATCCTGCAGTTCGTCTCGGTCGCGGTGACCGAAACCTGGCTGGGATGGGTGGGCGTTCCGGTGAAGATCGTCGGCGACACCGTGACCATCCCGGAGGGAACCTTCGAGGTCCACGACAGCTGTTCCGGCGCCCAGTATTTTGTCGTCGCCCTCGCCTTCGGCGTGCTGCTGGCACGCATCCATCGCCTGTCGCCGCGGCGCACGGCGACCCTGCTACCCATTGCCGCGGCCGCGGCCATTCTCGCCAACTGGATCCGGGTGGGCATCGTGATCTGGTCCGGGCACGTAACCCACATGCAGCACTATTTCGTGCGCGTCGAGCACAAGTCGCTGGGATACGCCATCTTCGCCGTGCTGCTCGGCCTGCTGATGTGGGTGGCGTCCCGGCTGGCCGATACCGCTCCACCGACCGCACCGACGCCCCGCACCTCGGCCCCGGGGAGCTCGGCATCCCCATGGGCGCCGTCGGCCGGCGCCTGGCCGCGCAACCTCGCCTGGGTCCTGCTCGCCGCCTCCGGCATCCTGGTCACGACGGTTCCCGCGGTTCGGGAAGCCACCGGCCAACTCGGCGGCGCTCCGGTCCTCGCGGCGCGCTGGAGCGGGCCGCTGCCGCCCACGGCGGCATGGCGTCCGAACTATGTCGGCGCTACGCAGGAGCAGCATGTCGCATACGACGGACCATCGGGACCGGTCGAGGTCTACACCAACCTCTATACCGATCAGCGCAGCGGACGCAAGCTCATCACCTACGGCAACACCCTTTTTCCCGACCCCCCATGGCGGATCGCCCGCGGAGCCGCCTGGTGGCAGCCGCTCATCGGCGCGTTCGGCGCCGCGCCGCTCACCACGACCGGCCAACTGGGAGGCAGCCGCCAGCGCTGGACATTCACCTACACCTACGTGGTGGGGGGATTCCAGACCGGCAATTCGCTGCTGGCGCAGCTCGACTACGGCATCCTGTCGCTGCTGCATCCCGTCGGCAGCGGCGTGATCGCCGTTGGCGCGCCCTGCAACCAGACCTGTACTGCGGCACGGGATCGCGTGCGACGCTTCTGGCGCGACGAGCACGGCGCCTTCGTCGCGCGCATCCCTGCCCGCCTTATGGTCCACCAACCAGTCCACCAATCGGCCCACCAGCCAGCCCACCAATCGCACCCGGGATTCCCATCATGACGACCCGATCGCCTGCCGCATCCCCTGGTTCCAAGATCCTGCGCAGCGCCGCCACCGGTCCTTGCCGTGGCCGTAGCCGCATCGGCCGCGCCCTGCTGCTCTTCTGGACCATCGGCGCGTTGGGCACACTGGGCGGCTGCGAACGGTTCACCTCCGCGGACACCTGGGTCGCACGCGGAGAGGAGGCGATGGCGCAGGGCCGATACACGGACGTCAAGTCCGACATCGACAACGCGCTGGACAAAAAGCCGAACTCGCAAAAGGCGCTGCTGCTCGATGCCCGCCTGTACCTCAAGCGTGGCATGCCGCGCTATGCGCAAGAACGGCTGAACCGCGCCCTCCACGCCGGAGTTCCGCACGCGTCGATCGTGGATCTGCAGAGCCGCATCCTGCTCGCGAACGGAAAATTCGCCGAAGCGGAGACCCTGCTTGCGGCGGACTCCCGCATGGCTCCGGCGCAACGCGCCGACCTCCTCGCGCAGGCACAACTTGGCCAACACCATTTCGACCCTGCCGCCGCGACCCTTTCCGCCGCCTTGCAGGCCGACCCAGGCAACGTCGCCTTGCTGACCACGCGTGCGCGTCTGCTTGCGGCGCAAAATCAGCCCGACGGCGCACTCCAGACGCTCGACGAGGCGCTCAAGGCCGACCCCCATTCCGCGCTGGCCTGGCTGCTGCGCGGCCAGATCCTGCTGCGCCGGGGCGCCGCCATCGACGCGATCGCGGCATTCACCCATGCCCGCGAAACCGCGAACGTGCAACTCGATTTCCCGCAGGACGCCGCGCTGCTGCAGGAACTCGCCGGCGCCCAGATGGACCTCGGCCGCACCGCGGACGCCAAAGGCACGGTGGCGGAACTCGACAAACGATTTCCCAACACGATCGGCACCAAGTTTCTCGACGCCCGCATGGCGGTCGTGCGGCAGGAATATGCCGCCGCGATCGACGATCTCCAGACCGTGCTGTCCGCCGCCCCGGGTTTCCTGCCGGCCCGCCTGCTCGACGCGGCGGCGCTGTTCTATTCCGGGAAACCGGAAACCGCGGAATCGCAATTGAACGGCCTGCTCAGCAAGGATCCGGGGAATCTTCCGGCGCGGCGCTTGCTCGCCCAGGTGGAACTCGGCCTGCACCGGCCCGACGAAGCGCGCCGCGCACTGCAGGATGCCCCCGGCGCCGCCGGCGACGCGCAGTCGAACTGGCTGCTCGGTACGGCGTTGATGGAAACCGGTCGGAAGAGCGCCGGACTCGATGCCCTGCAGCGCAGCGTTGCGGAAAATCCCCGCCAGGACGGCACCCGCGAGCAACTCGCGCGCATGTATATCGCATCGGGCCAGGGCGCCAAGGCTGTCGCCCTGCTCGAAGGCATCCCCCCCGCCCAGCGCGATATCCGGACCGACTCCCTGCTGCTCGTCGCAACGGTAGCCGGACGCACTTCCGCCGCGGCAAAGCAGGCGGTGGCCGATCTATTGGCCGCGCATCCCGACGACGGCACCCTGCATGCGGCCGCCGGCAGCCTTTTTGCATCGGTCGGCGATTTCCCGGACGCGCAGCGCGAATTCGAGCGCAGCCTGCAACGCAACCCCCGTGATCTCGCCGCGATGATGGGCATGGCCCAGCTGCGGGTCCGCCAATCGCAGTACGACGCGGCGAAGACGCAATTGCAGGCCGTATTGCAGGAAAACACCCAATATCAGCCCGCGTACCGGCTGCTCGCCGCGATCGCCGTGCATCAGGGTGACCGAAAGGAGGCCGAATCCGTGCTGGCGCAAGCCATCTCCGCCGACCCATCCACCGTCCGCGCGCGTCTGATGCTCGCCGACCTTGCGCTGGCGGGAGGAGACGCCCATAAGGCCCAGGCATTGATCGAACAGGCGGGAAAGGTTTCGCCCAATCCCGGCGCGACCCTCGACGCCGGCGGCCAGATCCTGCTGCGCGGGGGCCTTGCGGACGCGGCGCTGTCCACCTTCAACAAGGCGGCGTCCGCCGGCTCCCCGGCCGCGCGGCTCGATGCGGCGCGCGCACTCATCGCCCTCGGCCGCAACGAAGAAGCGCGCAGCGCGCTTGCCGCCGTCGCCGACACCATGCCGGCAGAAAAGCTCCCGGCGACCCTCCTGCTGGTCGATCTCGACCTGCGCGAACACGATGCCGACGCCGCCCGGAACCGGATCGCGCGGCTCGGCGACAGTGGATTGCTGCCGGCCTATGCGATCGACACGCTGCAGGCGAATCTGGACATGCATCTCAAGCAGTACCCGGCCGCGGCCCGAAAGTTTTCGGCCGCGTTCGCCGCGCAACCCACCGCGGCGCTGGCGATCCAGACGTACCAGGCCCGATCGGCGGCGGGGCAACCCAATCCGCAACAAATCCTGACCGAATGGCTCGCCGCCCATCCCGGCGACGGCACGGTCTCGATGGCCCTGGCGCAGTACGACGCCGACAACGGCGAACGCCCGGAGGCGATCCGGATCTACGAGCGCTTGACCCGCGAAGCCGTCCGCCCCGACGTCGTCATGCTGAACAATCTCGCCTGGCTCTATGCCGAAGCGGGCGACCCGCGCGCCGTCGCCACCGCGCAGCGTGCGCTGGCGCTTGCGCCGCACAGCGCGCAGGTGATGGACACCGACGGCTGGGTGCTCTTCCATAGCGGGAAGACCCAGGACGGGATCGCGATGCTCGAAAAAGCCCGGCAAGCCGACGCGAAGGACCCGGCGATCGCATTCCACTTGGCATCGGCACTGGCCCAGGGCGGCGACAAGAACCGCGCCGTCGGCCTGCTACAGGGTCTGCTGAAGGGCACCGCACAATTTCCCGAACGGGCGCAGGCGGAATCCCTGCTGCGCCGTTTGCAATGAACCACGCTCTGCCAACAAAAACGCCCGCAAATGCGGGCGTTTTTGTCAGATGGGGAAAAACCAAGCCTTACGCGGCCTTGTTCTTCCGCTGACGACGGGCCAATCCCGCGCCAATCAGGGCAAACCCCATCAGGCCCAGCGTCGCGGGCTCCGGAACCTCGACCGTGTTATCGGCACTCAGGTGTTGCCCCGACCCCGTGGCGCTCAGGGAAACCGTTTCAACGAGTGCGTACGGATTGGAAAGCCCCGACACGAACGTGTTGAACGAGTTGTTCCATGACGGGTGGACCAGCGCCGTAGTGCCGATTTGCATCCCAGCGCCTGGCGCGCCAGGGTTCAACACCGACGGATAATTGGACGCGATATAGAAGGTGTTGGTTCCGGTAAGCCCGCTGCCCGCGGTGCCGGTCAACGAACCGAAGAACGCCGAGCCCGAACTGGTCGACGCCAACCCCGTTTCCGCAAATGCGAGGACGACCGACCCGCCAGCGCTGCTGCTGACAGAGATGTTGGCAGAGTCATAGATTGCGGGCAGCGCCAGCGTGTTCGCTCCGGTCAGGATCGCGGTGACGCTGAAATTCCCGGCCGTAAAGACCCCAGTCTGCTGGGTGTTGGCCCCCAGATCGACCCACCCGTTCCAGTTGGTGCCAGCGTTGGTGCTGTAGTTGTACAGCAGGTCCGCATGCGCCGCGGACATCCCCAGGCCCAGCGCCGCGACCACAGCGGCGGCAAGCAGTTTGGTTTGTTTCATCGTTCGATTCCTTGGTTGTCGTACGAAGAGAAAAAGGTGCTTCGACAGGAGTTCAAGCAGATTCCATGCCACAGTGGCGAAACCAACGGGCAACCAATTGTTTATAAAAGAATATCCACAAAACCCCGACCTCCGATAGGTATCATCCGACATCGCACTGTAAAGAAATCCGACAGTTCCAGCCTTCGCTAGTCCAGCATTTGGAAAATCGTCAAAAATTTTTACAGCAACGGCATAACCCGCGACGCCACGGTCGTTCGCAGGCGGCGCATCTAACGGCGCGAGGGCAAGAGCGGCGTCGGCTTCTCAGGCGGCCAACGCCCGCAGCAACCGGTCAACACTCTGATCCAGCGAGGCTCCGTCCCCTCGGACAATGAGCTGGGGGTCCGTCGGCGGCTCATATGGGCTGTCGATCCCGGTCATGTTGGGCAACTGACCGTTGCGGGCCTTCCTATACAGCCCTTTGGGGTCCCTCCGCTCGCAGACGTCCAGCGGCGTATCGACGTACACCTCGACGAAATCGCTCGCGCCGATGCACTGTCGCGCCATCTCACGCTCCCGACGAAATGGCGAGATGAAGGCGGTCAGGACGATCAGCCCCGCGTCCATCATCAGCTTGGCAACTTCCGCGATCCGGCGGATGTTCTCCACCCGATCCGCGTCCGTGAAACCGAGGTCCCGGTTCAGGCCCTGGCGCACGTTGTCGCCATCCAGAATGTAGGTGCGTCGGCCCTGGGCATGCAGCGCCATCGCCAAGGCATTGGCGACGGTGGACTTTCCGGCCCCGGAAAGGCCCGTGAACCACACCACCCGTCCTTTGTGGCCGTTGAGCCGCTCGCGACCCTCGCGCGTCACACTGAGCGCCTGGCGGTGCACGTTCTGCGCCCGCCGCAGATCGTGCCGGATCATGCCGGCGCCGACGGTCGCATGGGTGAATCGATCGACCAGAATGAAGCTACCGAGGGCCGGAAGCCGATCATACGACTCCAGCACCAGGGGCTTGCTCAAGGCGAGATTGCACACCGCAATCTCGTTCAACGCGAGCTGCCGGCACGGTTCGTGGGCCAGGGTGTTGACATTGACGCCGTGCTTGATCGCGGTGATCGATGCGCCCGCCCACTGCGTCGCCAGCTTGCAGTCGTAACCACGCCCGACGAGGCCCGCATCTTCGTGCATCCAGACGAGGACCGCCTCGAACTGATCGCTCATCTGCAAGGGGCGATCCGCCCGCGCAACGACGTCGCCCCGCGACGCGTCGATCTCGCGATCCAGGGTCAAGGTCACCGCATCGCCGGCTTGCGCACGCGGCAGGTCGCCATCCATGGTGACGATCCGCCGCACCGTCGCGACCTGCCCGGACGCCGTGACACGGACTGGGTCACCAACCGCGACCGCCCCCGACGCGATCGTCCCGCTGAATCCACGGAAATCCGCGCTCGGGCGGTTGACCCATTGCACCGGGAACACCAGGGTCTCATCGGATCGCCGCCCGACCTCCACCGTTTCCAGGTAGCCCATCAACGTCGGCCCCGCATACCAGGGCGTATGTGCAGAACGGTCCGTGATGTTGTCGCCTTGCAAGGCGGAGAGCGGAACGGCGGTGATGTCGGCAAACCCCAGCGGCGCTGCAAACGCGGCAAACTCCTCGCGAATGCGCTCGAAACGCGCCGCATCAAAGTCGACCAGATCCATCTTGTTGACAGCCAGCACCACATGCCGGATGCCGACCAGGGAAGCGAGGTACGCATGGCGTCGCGTCTGCGTCAGCACCCCCTGGCGCGCATCGACGAGCAGCACCGCAACCTCGGCCGTGGAAGCGCCGGTGACCATATTGCGCGTGTACTGCTCATGACCGGGAGTATCGGCGACGATGAACTTGCGCCGCGGGGTGGCAAAGAAGCGGTATGCGACGTCGATGGTGATGCCCTGTTCGCGCTCCGCCGCCAACCCATCCACCAGCAGTGCGAAATCGATCCCGTCTCCCTGCGTCCCGTGCCGCTTCGAATCCGCTTCCAAGGCAGCCAGTTGATCATCGAACACCTGACGCGCCTCCCACAGCATGCGACCGATCAGTGTGCTCTTGCCGTCGTCGACGCTGCCGCAGGTGATGAAACGCAACAGTTCCTGCCGGGACTGCCGCTCCAGCCACTCCGCGACATCCTTCACCCGGGGGTCGACGTCCGCCATGGCTTGGGGTTTGGCGCGATGCATCAGAAATACCCCTCCTGCTTTTTCTTTTCCATGCTTCCCGCGCTATCGGTGTCGATCTTGCGACCCTGCCGCTCGGAGTGCTTCGCGCGGATCAGTTCCAACAGGATGTCTTCGACCGTTTCCGCATCCGACTCCACCGCGCCCGTAAGCGGGTAGCAGCCCAGCGTGCGGAAGCGGACCTTGCGCAGCGTGATCTCCTCGCCCGGAAGCAGGCGGCAGCGCTCGTCATCGACCATCATGATCATGTCGGGACGCACGACGACCGGCCGCTCTTTGGCAAAATAGAGCGGCACCATGGGGATCCGCTCGTGGTAGATGTACTGCCAGATATCCAGTTCGGTCCAGTTCGACAGCGGAAAGACGCGGATGCTCTCCTCCGGACTCTTGCGGGTGTTGTAGAGATTCCAGAGTTCCGGGCGCTGGTTCTTCGGATCCCAACGGTGCGTGGCGGTACGGAACGAAAACACCCGCTCCTTGGCACGCGATTTCTCCTCATCGCGGCGGGCGCCGCCGAACACGACATCGAACCGATACCGGTCCAGCGCCTGCTTGAGGCCGGCCGTCTTCGTGATGTCGGTATGCAGGGCCGAGCCGTGATCGAACGGATTGATGTCCCGCTCGATCGCCTCCGGATTGGTATGCACCAGCAGTTCCATGCCGCTTTGCGCCGCCATGAAATCCCGGAAAAGAATCATCTCCTGGAATTTCCAGCGGGTATCGACGTGCAGCAGCGGAAACGGCGGCCGCCCGGGGAAAAATGCCTTGCGGGCAAGGTGCAGCATGACGCCACTGTCCTTGCCGATCGAATACAGCATGACCGGGTTCTGGGCTTCGGCGGCGGCCTCGCGCAGGATGTGAATGCTCTCCGCTTCCAGGCGCCGAAGCTGCGGCGACATCGCATCGCCCTTCCGCCCGGCTCCTTGCGCGGCCCCAAGTTCGAGCGTCGGCCGATAGACCTGCGGCACCATCGTAACGCCGGTGATCAGCGGCGCACTCCGCCAATGACGCGCCAGCGCACCGTGCGCGAATGCCGCGACCGGCTTGGCGATGGCCTCTTGCAGGCGGCGCAGCGCCTCCCAAAGCGCGGGCTCGGACCAATCCCCCGCCAAGGGAACCCAATAGCGCGCCCCGCGTGCGTCGTTGGCGTGCAGACAGGGGGTTCCATCCGGCAGCGGCGCCAGTTGCAGGAAGAGCACCCGCGCGCGCCGGCTGCGCGCCCGCTCGACAGCCCAATCGAGCACCAGATGGTTCAGCGGGCGGTCCAGCTCGTCGCGAAGCGTTTCCGCCCCCAATTCCGGCGGCAGGATGCCAATTTCGTGCAGGCGGCGTTCCGCAGTGCGTTTGCTGTCCGCCATCCCCCGCGCACGGAGATGCGCGAACGCCTGATCGGTATCCCAGACCTGTTTCGCGTCGAGCCCCAACATTGCGCCCGATGCGCCGCTTGTCGCAATTTGCATTTTATTGTCGCTATACATGAAACAGCGTTCGATATAGGATTCAAAGAATAAGCAAAGGCGCAGAAAAACACAATGCGACAGACATCGATTCCCCCAATCCCGGTCCCTGACATTCTCGACGTCGCCCGTCGCGCCGGCGACGAGATCATGCGGATCTACGAAACCGCGGAAATCCCGGTTGCCCGCAAGGATGACGACAGCCCGCTGACCGCCGCCGACCTCGCATCGCATCGACATATCGCCCGGGAACTCGGCCGCCAGACGCCCGCCCTCCCGGTCGTCTCGGAGGAGGATGCAGACTCCGGGCAACACCGGCGATCCGACGGCGAGTTCTGGCTCATCGATCCGCTGGACGGGACCCGGGAGTTCATCGCCCGCAACGGCGAGTTCACGGTGAATATTGCGCTGATCCTGCAGGGTCGGCCGTGTTTCGGCGTGGTCTACGCGCCGGCGCTGCGACAGATGTACTGGGGCGGGGCCGAATTCGGCGCATGGCGCGCCCGGGACGACGGCGCCGCGGAAGCGATCCAGGTGGCAACGGAAACCGCGCCCGGCGCGCCGCTCCGGGTCGTCGCCAGCAAGAGCCACCTCAACGCCGACACCCAGGCATTCATCGAATGCCTGGGATCCGTCACCCTGGTGCAAGCGGGCAGTTCCCTGAAATTCTGCAAGGTGGCCGAAGGTTCGGCGGATCTCTACCCCCG